>JANQRV010000165.1 GCA_028284395.1 Saprospiraceae bacterium | reverse complement strand
CTAGCAGCATTGAATACCATTTTCTAATCGCATTAAACATACTGCTACACTCAATTTATTGATTTCTTTCACTTTTTTGTTTATTGTTCAATGTACGATTATTCTAAAATAATTTGTATGGCTAAAAAAGCGCCTTTTAATTATGCTCTACGTTATCAAAAAGCTTGCAGCCACAGAGGATGCGACGTTCTTGAATGCCTTGATCAAAATTAAAATCCATCCTTTTTAGCTCATAAAACCATTTCAGAATAATGTCTAATCAGAAATATCCAGATGACTAAATTCAAACTGACCAATACAGTGCTGGTCTTGCTGTGTATCGTATTAATTGGAATTCCTACCTACGCCCAGGAGGCAACTTCTAAATTGGACGGCTTAGACAAGGAGGTGAAGAAAATTCTTAAGGATTGGGATGTCCCCGGTGTGGGAATCGCCGTGGTCCACAAAGACAAGGTAATATTGGCAAAGGGATATGGCTTGCGGGACGTAGACAATAAATTGCCGGCAACCGAGCATACGCTATTTGCCATTGGGTCGACTTCCAAAGCTTTTACGGCCACTGCGCTTTGTAAGATTGCAGATGAAGGAATGATCGATCTGGATGAGCCCATAAAAACGTATTTGTCCGATTTCGAAATGCACGACGAATATGCGACCAAGAAATTGACGGCAAGAGATTTATTGTGTCATCGATCCGGACTACCCCGGCACGACCTGGTTTGGTTTGGGTCGCCAAAATCTCGTAAGGAACTTTATAGAAGCCTTAAGTATCTGGAACCAACGACGAGTTTTCGGGATACCTGGCAGTATCAGAACCTGATGTTTATGACGGCAGGCTACCTTTTGGAACAGGTGACCGGACAAAGTTGGGAAGCTTACGTCAAGACTAATTTCTTCGAGCCTCTCGAGATGGGAACGGCCAATACCTCCGTGGAAGCTTCTCAGAAAATGGAAGATTTTTCGCTGGGGTACCGGTCAGCGGACAAAAAAGTATTGCGAATGCCCTTTAAGAACATCGATGCGATTGGTCCGGCCGGTTCGATCAATGCCAGCGCAAGGGAAATGGCGAATTGGGTCGTTATGCAATTGAACGGGGGGCAATACAAGGATCGGGAAATCATTGGAGCCACTGCTCTCAGTCAGACCCATCAACCCCAAATGGCGATGCCTCCGTCGTTGACCGATGAATTCTTTTACGGTTCCTACGGTTTGGGGTGGATGATCTCGGCGTATCGAGGAAAATTAATGGTCGGTCATGGCGGCAATATCGACGGTTTTTCAGCTAGTGTAGCCCTCTACCCGCGGGATTCTATCGGGATTGTCGTGTTGACGAATATGAATGCAACCGGAGTGACCGGTGTGTTGAGAAATACCATTGCCGATCGGATGTTGGACCTCGAAAAGATTGATTGGAGCGACCGGCAATTGAAGGCAATTCAGAAAAACCGGGAAGCTCAGGAGGCTGCCGCCACCAATGAAGAGGAAGACCTCGTACGGAAGAAAGGCACGAAGCCTTCGCACCCGGAGTCGGATTATGCCGGCCGTTATGAACATCCCGCTTACGGCGTAGTGACCATCAAAAAGGGAAAAGAAGGACTCATGCTGGATTATCATGTATTGGACGAAGCTTTGGCACTGCAACACTATCACTACGACGTGTTCCAGGTTGAATTCCGGGGGCAGAAGATCAAGTTTTGGTTTGAATTGGACCAGGCGGGGGATATCCAACAGCTGGTCAGTGAATTGGAAACCGGTGTAGATCCCATTATTTTTGAAAGAGCTTTGGAAGTAAAGGATTTGTCGGAGAAGGAGTTGGATGTCTACGTTGGGGTCTATGAAATGCAGGGCGTACCCATAACCGTATCAAACAAAGAAGGAAGTTTACGGATGTTGGTCCCGGGGCAGCCCGAATACACATTGCTGCCGGTCAAGCAGCATGAATTCAACCTAAAAGGGCTAGATGGTTATAAAGCCATTTTTAAGGTAGGAGAAAGAGGGGAAAAGGCTTCGGCCATCGTGTCGGTGCAGCCTAATGGGTCGTTTACGATTCCGCGTAAGAAGGAGTGAGCGCCGCCCCATGCGCAAGGTCTTAAGAACTGGCAAATCTTAAGGTTTGCCAGTTCTAGGGCTTACCAACGTAGTTGAAAGGCGAAATCGCTTTCAGTTCACTTTTGATGGAGGGCGAAACGGCTAGTCCGTCGATGAATCGATGAATGTCCTGTTGATTGATGGCTGTCTTTCCACGCGTCAGTTCCAGCAAGGCTTCATAGGGCTTGTCGTAGCCTTCGCGGCGTAGTATGTTTTGGATACCTTCGGCAACTACCATCCAGTTGTTGTCGAGATCCCGATGCAATTTATGTTTGTTCAGCAGCAGTTTGCCGAAGCCCTTTAGAACGGATTTAAAGGCGATGAGGCTGTGGGCGATGGGTACCCCAACGTTTCGCAGTACGGTGCTATCGGTCAGGTCTCTTTGCAGACGCGATACCGGCAATTTATCGGCCAGATGGGTAAAAATTGCATTGGCGATTCCCAGGTTGCCTTCGGCGTTTTCAAAGTCGATGGGATTGACCTTATGGGGCATTGCGGAGGAACCGATTTCCCCCTTGATTACTTTCTGACCAAAATACTCCATGGAGATGTAGGTCCAGATATCCCGGCAGAGATCGATGAGAATGGTATTGATGCGTTTGAAGGCTTGAAAGAGTGTCGCCAAGTTGTCGTAGTGTTCAATTTGGGTCGTGGGGTAGGAACGTTTCAGTTGGAGATAATCTTCGACAAACCTTTGGCCGAACTGATGCCAATCGGTATGGGGATAGGCCACATAATGGGCGTTGAAGTTGCCAGTGGCGCCACCGAATTTTGCACTGTGGCTAATGGTGTGGAGGTTGGCAGATTGGATGTCGAGCCGGTTTAAGAATACCTGGAGCTCTTTGCCGAGGGTCGTTGGAGATGCCGGCTGACCGTGCGTGCGTGCCAGCATGGGGATGTGCAACCATTCGTTGGCCAATTTGGCGATGGTCCCTTTTAGTTCCTGGAGAAGCGGCGTATAAATGTGTTGCAGGGCTTCTTTAAGGGAAAGTGGTATGGCGGTATTATTGATATCCTGGGACGTAAGGCCAAAATGAATAAATTCTTTGAAGTCGGAAAGACCGATCTTGTCAAACTGATCTTTCAGGAAATACTCTACTGCTTTGACATCGTGATTGGTTGTCCGTTCGATGTTTTTGATGGTTTGAGCATCTTCCAGGCTGAACTGGTGTGCAATATCGCGCAACAGCTTCAATTGATCGGGAGCTACGCCGTTGAGTTGAGGAAGGGGTAACTCAACCAAAGCAATGAAGTATTGAACCTCCACGAAGACGCGATATTTGATGAGGGCGAATTCTGAAAAATAGTTGGAAAGGTCCGTCACTTTATTGCGATAGCGCCCATCGATCGGTGAAATGGCTTCTAACATTGTTTTTGTTTAGGTTTATGTAATGCTCTTTAATTCCATACGGTCCATCAGCAGGTCGAGGTTGACGTGATCCCGGATCAATTCGATGGCCCGTTTGGACTTCCAGGGAGTTCGGGTATTGATCTTTACTTCGATGCTGCTGATCTTTACAAAAGAACCATAGGTGTCGAGATTGGTATTGACGACGGGAATCTGGTGCTCCTGAAAATAGGGATTGTTGACAATGGTATCATCTCTTTCTACGGAGTGATTACCATCGGCGGTTGTAATGATAATGCCGGAGAGGGGAGATTCGGTCAATTGATGCTGAGCGGAAATCCTTTGAATTTGTGTGAGCGAGTCTTGCAGGCGACGGCTGCTC
>JANQRV010000156.1 GCA_028284395.1 Saprospiraceae bacterium | reverse complement strand
GGTAATTTCCAGGATAGGGCCGTTGGTTCGGCCGCAAACAAAGTCCAAAGGTTCTTTTCTTCCACGCCCGGTTCAGGTATCGTTATGATATCGCGATTGGTAACGATGAAATGTTCAGCCACTGTTTGGGCAGCCTGTACGCCGGCTTCGAATGCATCTTCTACACTGGCCTTATTTTCTGCCAATGCCCTAAAGAAACTGGATGCAAAGCGGGCGGCACTGAAGTCGCCCACCGGTGCCTTGGTCGCGATGATTACCGGCCGATTGGGCAAAGCCGCCAAGGCCTGGATTTGGCCGGCAGTGGAGCAGCCGTTCAAGAGAATGACTTTCAGTTTTGGGCAGCGACCCAGCATACCGGCAATACCGATGGCATTGGCCTTGCGGTCGTTCAATAGAAGGTGGTCGCGACCGGCATGACCGCTAAAGGAAAAAAGAATGATCTGCGATGCGTAAAGCTCCAGGTACTCCACAACAGAGTCTACCGTGGCGAAGGCATCCCGGTGAATCATGAAGTGGCTGTCTTTACTTCGTTTGGCCAATGATTGCATCACCCTTTCTTCTTCCTGCTGCAAGGTGGGTAGGGGCGATTCACGATGATTGGCATAGGCAATGAGAACTACTTGCACTATTCGGTATTCAATTGATTAAGAACTTGAGTCCGTTTGAGATTTCAATGCGATCTTCCGGCCCTGGGTTTCACCTTAGGCTGTACGTCTTTGCCTTACGCGTAAAGTGGTCATCAAAAACGGGGTGATGCTAAAATTAAAACTAATTGGCATATATTCATGATAAGAACAGGCGAAATTCTTCGCGTGTTTTTGCTCTTCACGGCAAGTGCTCCGTTCCCTTTCTGAAAAAGGGGTTTCACCAGGTAGATGTGATTCTGCTTAACAAACGGTCTATTTTAACAGCTTCTTAATCAAATCTATTCCTCTGAAAACTTCCGAATACCGATTATGAAAAACGCTATGTACAACTACGCCAAAGAAAAGCAGCCGATTCATTTCCTCCAGAAGGATCCCGAGGCCATCCAAAGAATGTACGACTTTTGTTTTCCGATCATCTCCCATTACGTATTGGAACATGGAGGCCAGCTGCCGGACGCCGAAGACCTCTTTCAAGATGCGCTGATCATCTTATGGAAAACCAATCCGGACAAAATCAAAAAATCGCCGACGGCCTATCTTTATGGGATCTGCCGCCGCCTTTGGTTACACGCCATGTATCGCAAAAGGGTGCCCGTGGAAAGTTTGGAATCGGTCGTTTTGGCGGATGTACAAGATGTAGAGGCAGATCTGTGTTACAGGGAGCGTCGACGTCTGATTTGGCAAAAACTGGCCGAACTTGATCCGGGGTATCGCGATGTGCTGATGCTTTTTTTCGAGGGATACTCTATGCAACGCATTGCCCGAGAGATGGGGTATGCCAGTGCGGGTTATGCCAAGAAGAAGAAATGCCTGGGACAAAAGAAATTATTGACCATCATCATTGCGGATCCACGTTTTGGCGAATTGAAGTCGTAATCCCCTACCCGCGGTCAATCAGCAAAAGTCTAACGGGCCGCTCAATCGTTCCAAAAGTTCTTCCTTCCGCGGTTGGGATACACTCAATTCCTCGCCGTTGCTCATGATTACGGCTCCGCCCGCTGTACGATGGAATTCGCTTACATGACATAAGTTGACGATGTGCTTGCGGTGAATCCTGATGAACTTTCGCGGCGGTAGCCGGCTGCCAATATCGCGTAGCACCCTTGGTGTCATGACTGTTTTAGAAGCGCTTGCCAAAAAAATCCGGGTAAAATTATCTTGTGCTTGGCAGTAGAGAATGTCATCAACCTGGATGATTTTAATGCCAGAAGAGATGGGCACGGCAATGCGGGACAGATTGGCTCTATTGGCCAATTTGTCAGATGCTTTCCGCACGGCTGCCTTCAATTCGTTTACGGCAATTGGTTTGAGGATGTAATCTAAAGCGCCTTCCCGAAAAGCATGAATCGCATATTCTTCATAGCCACTTACAAAAATCACTTCAAAGCGAATGCTTTGCAGCGGTAGCAACACATCAAAACCCGTTTTTTGGTCTAGCCGGACATCCAGAAAGACGATGTCCGGGTTCATTTGATCGATGGATCGAATGGCTTCCTCTGCTGTCCAGCACTTGTCGATGATCTCCACTTCCGGACAATGTTCCTGTAGTTTCAATTCCAAGGCTCTCATACCTCTCTCTTCATCCTCTACCAATATGGCTCTCCAGTTCATGGTCTTAAATTTAAGTTAGATAAAACAATTGATCACCGGCTTAGGTATTTGGGTAAAATGATGTTGACTCTGGTCCCGACGCCTTGCCCTGCTTCATCGTAAAGGTCTTCGATTTCGACACTGGCATCTTTGAGTTTGCGGATGGCTTCGATCCGTTCGTTGGTGATCTTCATGCCCCAGGACTGCCATTCGATGGTTTGACTCTCCCGCAATTGCCGGGCCCGCTTTCGGCCGACGCCATCATCCTGAATGGTGCAACTGAGGTGTTCTCGATCGAAATCCGAAATCGATATCCTCACCTTGCCTGGCGATCGATCTGCTTTATTGAGTATGCCATGCCATATGGCGTTTTCGACAAAAGGTTGTAAGATCAAGGAAGGTACTTTGTGGCTGGCCAGATCAAGCGATCGATCCAACTGCCACTCCGTTTGCAAGCGGTCTCCCAGGCGGAGCTTTTCAAATGACAGGTATCCGCGCAGGATGGCCAATTCTTCGTCAAGGCCGATGTATGGCTGTTTCGAACTGTTGAGGATGTTTCGGCACAAACGGCTGAAACCGACAATGTAGTTGGAGGCTTCCTCTTTTTTTCCCTCCATGATCAGCGAATCGATGGCATTTAATGTATTGGAAACAAAATGGGAGTTCATTTGAGACCGAAGTGCTTCCATCCTGGCCGCAAACTGCTGTTTGAGGTTTCTGATGCGCTGCTGCTGGTAAAGAAAAACGAAGATGCCAGCGGATAACAGCAATAGGGCAATGAGTGCCAAGCTGGTCTGCAGGCCTTTTTGTCGTTCGGCTTTGAGTAAGAGTTGATGGTTGCTATTGACCAAATGAATCTTTTGTTCATGCCATTTTCTGGTGTCCGCGTCCATCTTGCTGAATGCCAACAAAATGGTTCCCAGTATTTCTTTATCCTCCTTGATCTTTCCCATTTCGAAAAGCTGTATCAGTCCCGTCAGCAAGTCCGATAATACTTCCTGGCTGATGGCCTCCTGCGTGGCGGCATTGCCATAGAAGGCCGCGGCGACATTGATTAGAGAGTCGTAGACCGGTGAGTCGGCTTCGTACAGCTGTAAGGCCGTATTCTGATGATTGGCACCAAGCAGGTAGTAGAGGTTGTCTTGGTCTTTAATGCCCAACTGTTGGGCTGCCCTCAGTAATCGGTTACTTTCCTGCAACAAAGTGTAGTTGGTGTCGGCCTTTGCCTGGAGTGAGATGTTATGGGCCCACTTCAGATAGATTTCTGCCTTTAATGTGGAATCGTACCTGGGGCATACATTTGCTGCCGCCTGGTAGTATTCAGACGATTGGGAATAGCCACTCTGCTGGGTGGCGTTAATGGCTAGATTCATCAGACTAAGGGCAATCTTGGAAGCATTCCTGATGGAGTCTAACCGATATTGCTCGATTGCCTGCCGGTAATAGGATTTGGAAAGAGCCAATTCATTTTGGACATAATAAAGATTGCCCTGGTTTCGCAGGCCGTCCCCCAGTACGGTTGAGAATTCTGCCGACTCCCCGTAGGGCTTAGTCAAGTCAAATAAAACATCCAGGGAGGCTTGGGCCAGCGAATCCTTTGCCAATAGATATTGTACATTGGAGAGCAAGGCCAGACCGCGGGCTTCCCAAATCGGGCCCAATCTATTCCGAAAAATCAGGAAGGGTACTTTTAGCTTTTGAGCAACCAACGTCAATTGTTCACTTTCCGAATGGTCTTCATAAGAAGTGGCTACTTCCCAATAAGTGGCCTGGGCTTCCCCGACCTGGATGTTGTTGGCGGCGGCAATGGCCTTTGCTTTTAGTGCCAATAGATACGCGAGTGGCCGGTCCTTCCAGTGAATGTCTTCAATTTTGGTCAGCAGGAAATCCACTTGCCGGCCGGGATCCTCCAGGGCATCGAGGTTTTGTAGAATGGATGCCGGCAGTTGCCTCATCGATTCCTGTTGGGCCGTCTGTCCATGGCTAAGCGTTCCCCAACCGACGAGCAGAAGCATAAGGCCACGAGATAAACTGGATAGCGACACTTGAATTATGTTTTTGACAGACTTTTGGCATAAGCGAGCAATTCTTCCACCAGGTGCCTCATTTCCCTTCCAGCCATTTGCTCAATCGATTCCAAATCCACCGGTTTGAGTTTTGCGGCCAATCTTTTGAATTCATGACCCTCCGGACGGGGCCTTGGATTTTTTACCTTTGCCTCCAATTCCTTTTTTTCTTCCACTTTGGTGGCATAGGCCAACACTTCTTCGACGGCCATACGCAGCGTGCGATCGGAAATTTCCGGAAGCTTGGGGCGCAATGCTTTTTCAAAATCTTCGGCTTTCTTTGTCGTTGCCATTACGGTTGTTTTCAAGGTTAATAATGAAGGTGTAAATCGCGATGTAAAGTTAAATCGTTAGGCACCGGGGAATTGAAAAATTGGTGAATGCGGCATTTGAAGCAGTGAAAAGCTGAATTCACCATCTTAACCGCCCTTTTCACAAGATATAAGGTTTTTTGCTAAGTGCTTGGGCAAAACTATGTTTGCCCTAAATTTTGGAATTATTTTTTCGTTCAGCAAGGCGAAAAACGCAGGCATAGCCTTAGTTCTGGTGAGTATGTTTAACGATGCTGAGCGGAAAAATAACCCGAAATTAGTTGAAGATGTTTTTGTCCAAGCACTTACTATGTATTAATATTCTTGCGTATTATTGAAGGGGTTCGAAAATAAAAGCACCCCATTCAATATGACTGATGAATCCCAATCTATCCAGCAATTTGATGAGACAGGGCGGATCTTTGTGCTGTCCATCGCCATCGACAGCTATAAATCCTCCCAGGTATCGAATTTGGCGGCCTGCCAGCGGGATGCAACCGCCCTGCGAACGACTTTGTGCAAACGGTTTGACATTCCGGCCAACCGGTACAAAACCCTCGCTAACATGCAGGCTACCCGAAGTAACATTCTCGAGAGCTTTCGCAATCATTTTGCGCAACTTCAAGATGGAGATACGGCGGTGTTGCACTATAGCGGTCACGGATCTTGGGAAGATACATCACCGGAATTTGTCGACTGCGGCTTGGAGTCGCCGGGCGGCCGAAATGAGGTAATGGTGGTTTATGACTATGGTGATGAAGGTATCTTGAACATTGCCGATAAGGAATTGCGCTGGCTCATCCATCAATTGCAGTACCCTCATGGCCAGCCGGCTCGCGAAATCCACTTTGTTGGCCTGATGGATTGTTGCTTCAGCGGCACCATTTTTCGGGAAGACCAACCGGTCCGTATACGCCGAACCGAATTGGAAGAGACGGGCGCCAGGCTGTTGACTGATTACCTTGAAGGACAATACGCCAGTATGTTATCCGAGTTAAAGAGACTGGACATCCCCCCTGCCAACTTCGTCTTACTTTCGGCATGTGGGCCCAGTGAATATGCCTTGGAGAACGAAAAAGGGGGCCTTTTTACGCAAGCCTTATGCCAAACCCTGCAAGACATGGCGATGGCGGAAATGACCTATGCCGACCTATTTTTCCATTTGCGCAGTGCCATTCAGAATGCGTCGAACCACCAACAAAATCCATACTTCGAGTACGTTGGTGAGATGAATCCCTATCAATTCTTTTTGCAAAGGAGCCAAAACGTACTGCCTCCGTTGCCTTCCATGGTGAGGAGGGGAGAGGACTGGTTGGTCAACCGCGGAGCACTGCACGGTATGGAATGGGACCAATGGCAAAGTCGGGCCTTCCCCATCTTCTCCCCCACTGACCGAAGCCGCCTGGTTGGGACTGCCTCCTTGTTGACCGTGAGTTTAGAACATTCGGTGGTCCGACCTGATTTTGCAGAGGGAGAGGACAAAATGACGGCGGATTACTACAAAGTAGGTCTACACGGTCGTCCCATTCCTTTTTGTCTGGACCTGCAACGTGGTCATGAATCTCTGGTGACCGGACTCCAAGCGGGGATCCAAAAATTTGGTTTGGAAGACCAATTGCAAAAGCTGCCGAATGCGCCCTATCGCCTCGTTGTCGTTGATAAGCAAATGGCCATCTACCATGGCGAGCAACTGCTTACGGGCATCAGAGCAGTCCCCGCTCTGAACTTGGCGATCGACTATATCTGTAGCACTATAGGACAGATCATTCGCTGGGAGCAATTCCTTCAGCTCCGAAACCCCAAAAGAAGCAAGGTCGACGTACAGCGCATCAAGTTTGGCCTTTCCTGGCAAGATCCCTTTGTGAGCCATTCGCCGGGCCACTCTCCAACATTCGATGAGTATGATGTTCCAAATCAGGTCATCATTCCTTACCCAGAAGACAGCAATTACATCTTTTACCAAATTAAGATCGAAAATTTGGATGTCTATCCGTCCTATTTTTACCTCCTACACCTGGATCGAAAATTTGGTGTACACCAGGTTCTGGAGCGCTTCATCAAACCCTTTTATTATGAAGATAACGTGGTCTATGATTCAAAGAAACACCGGAAAGCACTCGCAATTACGGATCCTACATTAGCCGAAACCACGGATATTTTCCTCCTTTTAATCAGTCGGAAAGCGCTTTCGGCCCCCTACGTGTTCGAGCAACCTGGCATTGGCTCCCACTTCGGTAAGATTATGGAGAGTAGTGCCCTGATCGAACCCCATCGCATATCGAATGAAGGATCACCAGACCTTCCTTTATCGGCCTGGGCCATCAAACGCCTGGCAGTAAAAATAGTGAGGGTTTAATTTTTTTACTGCTTCAAACGCGTTGTTTACCACCGCAGGATCCTTCCTCACCATATTTTCAGCATACTGATCCGCATCTCCCTCACCTTTGTACGGAAAGTAATCTGATTCTGATTTAGATCCATAAAATTCATCAAAATGAAAACAACCATGACCGGCCCTGTAATAGGGCCCATGCTACTGATGTTATTATTCTCGAGCCTGTTTTCTGCGTGCCAAAAAGACAGCATGAACGACTTATTTGGCACTGAAAACCCTCAGCCAAGTTCTACCCCGGCATTTACCGACGGTCAGACCATTCTGGCATCCGTTAGCGACTCCGACGGCCCTGTCCTCGACAACCGCCTCTGCGAATTATCTCCCATTAGCCGTGCGGACATCACGCCGGAAACCCCGGTTACCGAATTGGAAGACGGTAGCGGTTTCCAAATCTCCAGCGGCATCGTCAAAATCAAGATCGACAACCGCGAGGTGCGATTGAAGGGACTGACGGCAACGTTTCGCTTTTGCGAGAACGATCGCCTCATTGCAGTGGAAGGGTCGGCCGCCATTCCTTCGCCCATTGAATGCATCAGTTTTGGAGAGTCGGCGGGTACCGAAATCGGGTTTTTTACCGGCAAGTATGTCAATGATCATCAAGATCGGTATCGTCTCGACTTCGCTTTACCGGACGATCGGGCCTACTTCGTATTTTCGGTTCGGACTCGGCTGGGCGTAGACATTTGTACCAATGCCGATAACCCCGGCGAAAGACCTCTTTCGGTAGAAATCCCTGGTACTAGTACTGATTTTCTATTCATAACCGATTTTTCCGACCCATTCTACTACTTACGGTTACCGAAATTTGCGATTGCAGAATCGGCAAATGCTCATATTCAGTACGAGGCGGTACAACCCATTCCCGAAATGCAACCCTTTGGCGCGCGTTCCTACATCAGTGGAACCTATCCAATGTATGGCGTCATCCAGATCAATGGGCATTTATACCAAAATATGCCTTCGATTCTGACCCAACTGACTTCCGAGAACCCCTTTGATTTTCCCATTGAAGAGGGTTACCTAGGTGGGCTCAATGGATATATTGATCTGTCTCTACCCATTGGCGATAATGCGGTGGATGGTCTGGGCGATATCCTCTCTTTTAATATTCCGCTGGGAGAAGCCAGTGCTGCTATTTCCGCCGTGCCAGTCGGGGGGAAGATCTTAAGCAAGGCTTTTTTGAATACACGCATTCAACCCGATAATTCCTGGTGGCCCGGCTTTATCCCCGCCAAGCCCAATGGAACACTCGAGGTGGTGGGATTCATTCAACAGGACGGCCAATTTTACCTTGTGCTTAGAGGCGAGTTGGGACTACAGAAATCGGATAACGACCAGGATTTGGTGAACTGTGTTGCCGAATTAAAAGCCGACAATGAATCACTGGAACTAAGGGGAGAGCTGAACGGCCCCCATGATGGCTGGGCAGTGCGGGCAAAAATCGGTGGCCAACAAACCGATGTCTCCATTGAGATCCCGGAAAACCTGTTGGAAACGCTTTCTTTTAGTGTTAAAGCAGAGCTCGATCAAATGGTGGTCACAATCGATAGCCTCAATGGCGTGTTGACCGAGGCAGAACGCAATCTGGAAATCGAGTTGAGCCTTCAGGGCTTACGAGACGATATTCCCAAAATCACAGCTGCTGCTAGGCATAAAATCGAAGCTGGAGTGGCTTCCGCCAAAAGCCGCGCTTGCAGCATCGTGAAAGGGAAAATACCCAAAGGATTTAAGCTATGCAGCAATCCCTGTCCGGCCATTAACCAGTGGATGGATCAGCTGGCGCATCCCTATTACCAGGCATTGGAAAGTTTGGACGGTGCCGTTTCCCAAACCTTAACGGATGAACAAGCCCGAACCGCCCTAAAAAAGGCTTTGCAAAAACTTGTCGATCTAGAATCGATCCGTGCCCAAAAAACCTTCTCTTTCAAAGTGGGCCTCGCGAGATTGAAATGTCGGAACGTCACCAGCAAGACGGTAAAAGTTACGATTTCAGTCGACATTGAAGTCTTGGCGCCCGCCGATCTTGACTTGCTGAACCAAGCAGTCGAAAATATCCAATACATTGCTCCAGCCCAGGGCCGTATCTTTGACCTTGGTGAATACCTCGCCAATTTGCCTCCCAGGGAAGTAGTTGTCAACACCCAGGCCGAGGTAGCATCCGGAGCCCAAAACATACCCGATCTAAAGAAAGTTGGCTACACGGTGAGCCTCAACCCCCGGCAATTCGAGTTTTATGCCCAACTGGATGAGGGCCTTGTCAAAGCCACCTTTGATCCCTTTAACTGGAAATCAATCGTAGCTTTGGTGACCGACCAGTTGTTGTCAAAGTAATCGTACCGATTTGATGCCTGCTTTGAATGAATAAGCGCTCTATGAAAACAAGTCATGGAGCGCTTATTGGATTTAGGTTTTATGGATAAGCGGGCTTTAGTCATTTAGCTACTGTCCCCTTTTTCGATTTTGGTTTCGTCATAAGGTGAATCAAAATCACAAATCAGTCATGGAATTACATCTTTCTTCCGTCAATTGGTACGCAGTTATTGCCTGTTTGGTATTTGGGCAAGCTTTTCTATCGCTGTGGTTCATTGTTTTGTTTGGTACGCCCTGGGCTAAGGCCTACGGGGTTTCAGATCAAAAACAACATACAAAAGAGGTGCCGGGTTACACTTATGCAATCCAAGCTCTCTGTACAGCACTACTGATCTTCGCCATTGCTAATTTGCAGGTTGCACTATCTGTTCAGTCCCTGGGCAGCGGCATCTTGTTGGGGTTGTGGATAGCACTTTTCTATAGTGTTGCAACGGCTTTACCCGGTTACGCATTTTTGAAGCGCTGGAATGCCTTTTGGATGGCCATGGGAAGCCAGGCAGTCCTGATCGTAGTTGTTTCAGCCATTCTTGCCGTCTGGAAGTAGCTTGCGCAGATGTGTTTTTACCAACTCATTATTGACTTTCCGGATGGCCTGATCAAGGTAGGTGATGGCTTCACCGCATAAATCAGTTTGCCGAGTCATTTTTGACTTGCATTCCGATTCGCTGAGCGGTAACATCTAAGTGTTGAATTTAAAGAGAAACCGCTCTTATTTAAAAAGCCGCATCGCCCAATGCGGTTTTTTTATTTTCTGGGGCTATCAAGAATCGATAGTGTCCTCCTTTGGTGGTTAAAATGGAAGACAAATAGCCGTGATTCGGCCATGTACACTAGACACTGTATCATAGTGTATAATTATACACTTAACTATACACATGGCCTATGGAGTGTTGTATAGGTCAGTTCGATCAGGTTTTCTGCCACTCATTTTCTCCTGAAAGATTATCTGACACCCTTCCCTTTTGAGGGCATCCATCGGTAAAGCTAGATTTTGATCCTTTGTGCTGACTCTGGCATACCCAGACTTCAAAACCGTTTCGTAAATTGATCCACCAGCAAATTATTGGACGGAGAAAATAGGAACCAGTTTTATAGCCTGGAATTCCCGGTGGATAGTGGTTTTCCGGGGAGTAGCCAGGGAGTAGTTTTAAATGGCCGGTTTTCTATACGCATGTTCTATAGAAATTATATAAATACACATTCATTTCCATATTCTGTTTTAGAAAATATCCTATGTACATGACAAAAAGAGTAGGACAAATTTGATGTCCCGTTTTTTGTGGGACCAATAGACCTTGCGAATGGCATCAAAACCAATTCTGGTAATGCTGTATCGAGGTCTTCCATGTTTGCATTTCTTGACTAATCGGGGCTTACGCTCGGCCAAATGCTGGCCTACTTTAAGAATCCAGCAAAAGGCAATAGCCAGTAGAGCCAACATGGTACTTAATCTTTGATGTACGGTTAAGTGTGTTTGTTCCAATTGAAAACCACTGGTTTTCAGTTCTTTGAAAAGTTGTTCGATCCTCCAACATAGGGCATATCTTTTGGACACTCCTTTGTGGTAATAATGAGAAGCGATAATGAAATAATCGTCTTCACCCTTTTTATTCTTAGCAGGGCCTCCACTCAGATACACATCGCAACCAAAGATGGTGAATGGCTTTTTCAGGCATCTGATTTTGCCTCGTTTAACGCCTTTGAAAAGGTCCTTTACCGAGCAGTCGCGCCCATTGTGTCTTATACCTGTGTTGCTTTTGATCCGGATGTCAAATGGAATGTCCTGATTGAGTAACCAACCCACCCATTCCTGGCCTATGAATTCGCGATCTGCAGTCAGGCTGGCAATAGAATCAGGTCCAAAGGTATCAAGGAACATTTTAATCAGGTCAATACGCTCGACCTGATTGGAGTTGCCCTCTTTATCCAAAAGCATCCAAAATAGTGGTACGGCTTTACCTCTCCACTTGACGCTTAACATGAAAATATTGATCGGCGTTTTCCCAAATTTCCAATTCGTCCGATCAATAGCCACGGTCATAGGCAGCTCAATTCCAAGAAAGCTGACTATAAACATAGCCATTTGATGCTGATTTAAAGGCTCACGCGCTAAGAAACGTTGGATGCGCCGAACAATACTGTCCGTTTGTGCCGCTCCATCAAAAGCCGATGCAATTCGTCGAAGCGTTACACTCGAAGCTTTGACAATGGCTGGTATTACTTTTTCAAGGAACTTTCGCCGAGCCCCATGCAGGCTCGGAAAATGGTTTTACAGAGCAATGGCAAATCCATTATCTTTAAGGTTGGTCGTCATGTTTTATTTTTTCTTTAGTTACCAACCCTTAAGATATGGCGACCATTTCTAATCTGTCGCCTGTGTCATTTATTTGAGCATTTAAATAGCATGATCAAACGAATTAGAAATCTCAATCTTGGATACTTTTTCATTATGCTAGGCATAATAGCCATTTCTTCAGGCCTATCTCTAGTTGATCCCCAGATCGGAGAAAAAACATTGCTCTGTTTTGATCAAGGGTGTCTCTATGTTCAGGGACTTTCCAATCTAATCGTAGGCGGTCTAGTGGTTTTACTTGGTTCGTCTATGCTCAAAAGAAAGCCTCCTAACCGCTCACGCAAATCTTTCTAATTTTTTGTCATGTACACAGGAAAATATCTTGGTCTTGGTTATTTGGGGCGTGTCTTAGTAAGAAATCAAAAATTATCCATTTGAATAAGAGCAATAGTACCTTAATATTTCGTATTTTTATGTTGATGCGTCAATTTTCAGCGTCCAAAATAAAAAAGATCCTTCGATTTTGCGTCTCCTGATCTTTTAAACGAATACTGTGGTTCACATGACTTTAGAAAAGCAAGCACTACTAAATTATATTTTTTAGAGGCTAGGCCGTGTTCGAAAAATAGTAAGAGGCTAAAAAGTTCCATAACTTAGGGTAAAAACCTAATGGGACGTCGACACGTTATGAGCTAAGCGATGAGGAATGGAATTTGATCCAGGGGTATCTACCGAAAGGTGAATCAGGAGATGGTAAGCGCGGTCGACCACGTACCAAAGATCGCCAAATTCTCTATGGTATTATGCGGCTTCTATAAAGTGGTGCACCTTGGCGGGACATACTTGACCGCTATGGGCCATTTACAACGATCTACACGCATTTTCGGGAATTAATTGATTTAGAGGTATTTGAACAGATCGTTTCGGCTCTCTAATTAGAAGAAGCCTTTGCAGATTTGAGGGAATGGGAAGAAGATAGTACCATTATTCGTGCTCAGATCAGTGCTGTCGGAGCGCCGGAAAAAAATCGAATTCTCCGGAGAATGAGCCGCCAGATCATGCTTTGGGCCGGAGTAGAGGAGGTTGGGGAACTCAAATTCATGGGCTTACGGATGGAGCGAGTAATGGTTTAAATATTATTCTTAGCCCAGCGCAAAGCTCTGATATTAGCCAGGCTCATCCCCTAATCGAATCTACCTCTATTCCTCAAAAGAGAGGTTGCCCAAGAACCCGTCCCAAAGTACTCAATGCGGACAAGGGCTATGATTCCCAGAAGTTTCGTAAATATCTGGCCAAGCGTTAGATCAAAGCAAATATCCCAGAAAAAGCTTTGGCAAAGGAGAAGAGGGCGAAAACCCAAGCTCGACCAAAAACAGAAATCAGGTCGAAAGATTCTTCGGAAAACTCAAACACTTTCGCAGAATTGCAACCAGATATGACAAATATGCTCAGGTCTTCAAGGCATTTATAACTGGGCATCATGACTTTATACTTGAGAAGGTATTTTTCGAACACATAACCTAAGGGTTTAAAAATCTAAGTAATTTATGGATAGACAGATTTACAAAGTAGCAAAGAACAGAACAAGAAGTATGAGGAGAGAATCAGTCGATGAAAGTGATTCCGGAGCCTACTTAGAAAGGTTATTTAAGCTTATACCTGGTGAAACGGTAGCTTTATATTTGTTTTTGGAAGGGATTTTGAGATCCTCTCTTAATGAACCGAACCAGGAAAATTCTCTTACTATTTGGCTTTGGTCCATTTTTACAATTGTTGGAATTCTAAATATCCTGTATTTACGTAGAGTCGTGAATGTTCATGACTTTGCTCAACTCTCTCTACTTACCATAGCTTACGTAGTTTGGATACTTACTATTGGCGGCCCGTTTGAAACAATTGAAGACTTTCCTACTTTCATTGGACCAATAACATTGGGTCTCTTTACATTCATAGTGCCAATTTTTTATTTGGGAAAAGAAACTCCCAAAATTGCTTCTTCTTAACAAAGGTTACACTTGCCCAAAAGGGTTCGTATCTCTAAAATAGAGATAGTAAACAAGCCCAAAAACATATCACAGTACATAAAATCAGATTCCCGGAAGGAATGTCAAATTTTAAAATACTTTAGACTAGTTAAATGCTCATATCGTAACCAGTAATTTCACTTTTACATAATTAATTCCAAATGCATTATAAAATATATGCAATCCTTCTTTATGTGTTCTATCCTATATCAAAAGGTGATTTTTATTATATTTAAGCTGTATCAACTAAAGCAAATACGAATATGCCTAGTGTTAAGTGGCGGGGAACAGGCGCCTCATCCAAACAAGAAATGCAATCCTATTCTAGTACCAAATACAATTCCTGGTTTTTAGGTATTGGAATCGATAAGTACCCAAATTTTGCCCATCTAAAGAACGCTGAGAAAGATGTCAATGAGATATCTACACTGTTGTTACAGAAATATGATATTAACCCAGAATGCCTTATTCTCCTATGCAATGAGAGAGCGACGAAGAAAGAGATCATTATAGAATTAGATATCCTATTGGAAGCAGTAGGTCCTGATGACAAATTGATCATATACTTTGCAGGGCATGGAATCCTGGATGAACGAATGGGCGGGCACTGGCTAGCATTTGATGCCGAAGAAGGGAATTCTTCAGGAAACATTGACCACATGACCATTAAGAAATATGTACGTGAGATCCGAGCAAGACATCTGCTTCTGATCATAGATTCCTGTTTCTCAGGGCATATATTTAGGGGGCAAATCATTAGAAATGATAAAATTGAGCAGGAGGAAGCTAAAAGATCTCGATATGCCTTCTGTTCCGGAGGTTTCGATCAGTTGGTGGAGGATGGAGCAATAGGGTTCAATAGCCCATTTTGTCACAGTATCATCGATTTTCTGGAAAATAACACACAAAATAAGATCCGGATTTCCGAATTAGCTGAACATGTAGTTAATGAAATTCGGGATCAATACAAGCAAACCCCCGAAAAATCACCTCTGTATAATGATGGTCATGAGGGGGGAGAATATATTTTTCGCAGAAAAGAAACTGCTGACCCTTACCCAAGAGCTGCACCAAAATCCAAGGGGCAAACTAATATTGGTATTTCACAAGGGAATTTTAGTTTATACGAGTTCAAAGTACTATTGAAAGAATATGCGAAATGCTTGATCCTACCAGTTGCCACTATTGTAATTTTCAGCATAGTACTTGAGCGAGTCGAAGATCCCTTCTTTGATTTACAGATTGTGAAACAGATTCCACTCGCTCTGCTCAGTCTAGTTCCTTTTTGGGCTATTCAGAATAGTAGAGTAGCTAGCAATCTTGCAATATTAACCACATTGGTATTCTTCTCTGTTTTGTATTACATCTTCCTTTATTTTTACACTTCTAAAGACGTGATGTTATTGTTCCAAGAGCACAAATTACTTCTAATCATCCCCATTTTCTATTTCTTAATGATTTCCAGGGTGAAATAGCTCAACCACTTGATTTTGATTGAATTATTCAGTATCTTCTAATTAAGATAGGAAAGAGATTTAGGTTGAAAAACTCGAATGGCATAGTTTTTGTCTTTATTTTAGAGGATTTGAAAATTGCCTCTATTAATAACTGATTTGTTACAGGTGGTTTTTAGCTTGTTTTTCTTATGCTCACTTTAAGAACTTCTAAGAATCAACAATTTTTAAATCCTGTATTCCACCTCTGCTCCAATTCTAAGAGCGATTCACGCCTTAAACTGCATTTAATTTTCCTAGTTTCTTTCCGACATTAGGCAAAGGAACATATAAAAACTATTTGTAATTTAACAATCATTTCGATTTAGAATCCGTACAATAGTTTTGAATCAAAATGGGCGAAACCATCTTATGTACAACTTAGATCTTACAAAGTGGTTAATTAGAAATGCCTTATGAAAGAAAATTCAAATAGTACCAACATAGGTTTCTATATTATTCTGATCCTAATAATATTAATCCTTTTGTTTTGGAACCGATATATTGCTCCTATGCTTTCTGGTTTGATCGCGTTTTCTTCTGAACTCTAGAGTATTTTAAATATTTAGTAGCGGGTAATAAAAAAGCAATGCCTAATATACTCCGAGCTGTATCGGTTTACGTCTCTGAGCTTCTTTTTCTAAATAATCTGCTCCCTTGCGGTTTTTTTGCCGATAAAATTCAAGCTCATTTTTGGCATTTTCGCGATCACCTTTGTTGTGATAAGCAACAAATTCCAACCTAGCAAGTTGGGCTAAAAAGTCGAATCTCTTCTGGCTTTTCGTGTCAATTCGCTTTATTCTATCCCGAAGAAGAGAAGCTTCTTCCTGTTGACCATTCAGAATTAACAGGGTGTGCTTCCCCATCAAGGCTCGAAAGTGTTGAGGGTTGTAATTCAAAATTTGAGAAAATTTTTGTTCGGCCCCGACAAAATTTTTATTTTCAAGTCGGTCATTTCCATCTAACAGCAATTTTTCTTCCTTAAACCTTTTCTCTCTAACCTCTTTTAGCCTTTCTTGCATCAAATTTCGGAATTCATCACTTGCAAAGCCAATCTGGTTCATAGCTTCGTACCACTTTAGCTCCATTCCAAAGTCTTTCAACTGTCTAAATTTTGAGCTAATTTTTTCGATAGTCTCTTGAGAACTATCATCTTTGGGGATTGAATGCCTATTGGATTCTAGTTCTTTAAATCTATGGACATAATTATCATAATCTTTCTTTGTGTGGATATTATCACTTATCTTTTTTAGAAGGAAAGACCTCAATTTATCAGTTCTCATCAGACCAAATTCAGCTTGTACTTCCCCTATTATCTCAATAAATTTCTCATAGGCCTGGATAGGGTTCATCTTAACAACCAGTAAATAAGCGTAGAGAATCACTAGAGGAATGGTAATGAAAAAAATAGATGATGCAACAAGTTTATAGAATATAATAATTATGCTATCGTCACTGATTCTACTCTGAATCAATATCAGATCGGCGAAGATATAGGTAATTACCAGGAAAAAAATGATTTTTGTTGCTAAAGATTTAGATCGGTTTGGTTTCATGATGTTATTATTTTGGTTTGTAGATCAATTTCAGTCATTTGATATTAGATCAAGGCATAGACTGAATAACTTGGACCACATCAAAAATGGAATAAAGACCCAAAATTGCGAATGCCAGTAAGGCCCGGGGCAAAATCTTTTTTTGTCTTTTATCCCATAGAAACTTTCTTGTTAGTAATAAAAGTAAAATAAGTATAACGGTATATTTCACCATGTGCAAAAAACAAAAAACATCCACTTGAACATTTAACTCTGGAAAGTACTTTGTAGTTCCAATATTGGATATAAATAAGCACCCCGACATTAAAACGGCAGCGATGATTAACTCCTTGCCAAAGAAAAGAATTCTCCATAATTGCACTTCTAATGCATAATTGGTGACCAGGCAAAGAACCGCGCCAAATGCTGGTAGAAATAACAACCAGTTCAGTGTTTGCAAAGATTCGGTAACTGACATAAATAAAACTCTAACTTATTTAAAATTGCAGTATTTCTTCAATCTCGCTAAATAATTCCTCATCTCTACCAGATGCTTTTGCATAATGTTTGGCATTAAGGCTGTTTATTTTTGCGATCGTTTTAGAATCATCTAAAACCGTGTAACAGAAAATAGGAATATTCTGGTCTTTTTCACGCAAATATTTTAGGAGGTACAGGCCAGGTTCTTGAAATTCACTGCTCTTTTCTGGCTCTACTTCTTCTCCAAACGGTAACATAAGATCAATAATGATAACATTATATGGTTCTCCATTTTCTTCAGCAGTATTATAGGCTTGGATTCCCCTTGAGATGTTTTTTTCGAAATCCACTTCATTGCCATCATATTTTAGTCTTTCAATAAAAGGCATTGCAAACCATTTTTCGTCGTCGATAAGTAATATTTTTTTACTGCTCATTTCGGTAAAATTAATTGAAAGTGAATATGGTTAGGATGTTCAGAAGGTAGTAATTCTATGCTACCACCAAGCAATTCCATAATTCTTTTCCCTAAATACAGCCCAATGCCAGTTCCTTGGATCTTATTCTTAAGAGCATATTTCCCGCGGTAATTTCTCTGATAAATCTGGTCGAATTCCTCTGCCTTTATCTCTAAGCCCCAGTTAGAGATGGTAATCTTAGCATGGTTTTCCTCTTCAACCAAGTCGATCAAGATATTTTCAGGGTCGTATGGATTCTGAGGGCTAGCTTGCAAACCGGTCTTGGCTCGGTCTACTTCATCAAAGGAATATTTTACAGCATTATCTATCAAGTTAGTGAACACATGATTGAAAAGTGTGAGGTCCGTAGCAATGCCAACCCTATCTGGCCGGTCCCTAATATGAATAGTAATACCTTTTTCGGACTTAGCCATTGGTTGGTAGTCAATAGCTTTATTGACCAATTCCAACCTTAGGTCATAGATCTGTTTCTTGAAAGGAACGAGAGTTCCATCTTCCAACTTGAAAACTGTTTCAAAACTACGTGCTCTTTGGGCTGAAATCTCAGACAAAATAGAAATATAGCGTAGCCGGTCTTTGATCTTATTCTCATCCCAGGTCCAACTTCCCCATCTTCTAAGGTTCGAACAGTGGCGGTTAAGGGCATTCAGAGGGGAGACGACTTGATGAACCATATTTCTAAGAAGTCGATTGGTTTGGCCTAATATTTTATAATCTTCGATGATGTGAAAAATATTGAACTGTACTTTTCTCAATAAATTTGTTTCAAATTCGGAAAAAGCATCACTAATGATAGTATCATCTTCAATCCCTTCAGATACTGCTGGAATTTGAAATAACTTTATTAATCCTCTCTTTCGATCTTCATCATGTTTGATAACCACAGTTAACCAGTGTTCTGTCTTATAGTGCTTTTTGATTTTGTCAGTACTGGCAAACTGTTTGTAGTCATCTTCAAGGAGTTCTAGCCTTTTATTATCAGTAAGCGCCTGGACATTTTTTCTTCCGGCAATACGGTAATCAATGCTTCTTTGATATGCTTGTACCGAGAGAGCTTCTCTATCTTTTTCAAGACTTAACGGAAGTGTTTTTAAATTGGGGAGGTTACTTGCAATAAATTCCAGGTTTTTTTCTTCCGCATCAGTAAGATAAAACATACATATGGTACAAGTGAACTCTTCAGTAAGGATCTTTGCAATCTCATGGAGTTCATCCTCGATTGTAGGTACTTTGCTTCGTTGAGTAAGTTCAAGGCTTACGTTGCTGATTTTGATTTTTAAACTTTCAGTGATACCATCTAATAGTCTGTTCCAAGCAAAGCTCAATTGCCTTGAAAAAAACTTGACGAATAAGGCAAACTCTCTTGTATGGATATAGTCATCATATTCCTCTCTTATTCTTTTCTTTTTGTAAATCAAGGTGATGAGACCATTTAGGGCAAATTTCCATTGATCTTCATTTGCCGAAGGATCTGAGAAAATGGGGATATCAAAGTAATCAAAATCGGTAGCCAGTGCTAGGGAGATAAATTGTTTATTAACTTCTCCATTGAAATAGTTTCGGTAAAGATGCTGGAAATCCTCCTTTTTGATTGTCTTTTGACTATACTTCCCAATTTGTTGACAAGTTATGCTGTTTTCAAGATTGTATTCAGCATTTCTTTTTACTTTTCTTTTGAAAATGAATTTATGGAAATCCTGGGCTTGGGGCGATATTTCACTGACACACTCCCAAATGATGTAACCGTGAAAAAATCCAAAGCTATCAATGGTTCGGTCCAAGATTTCGTAAAACTTTTCTCTGTATTTCCTGATAATATTATCTGATCGCAATAGCCGGTGTTGCTCTCGGTTTATGAAAGCATTAAGCTGAACATGTAAGTCAGAAATCAGTTTCATTTGTTTTTGCTGACGATTTCCAAAGTGTTTCTTTATTTCAATTCCCAATTGTCTAATTCCATAATAGAGTAGTTCCACATCGCTCAGAATAAACGGGTAGTTTCGGCTATTAAAAAAAGTAAAATAACTGTTTTTGCATTCGGGAATTCTGAAAAAAATGATTTTTTCGATGTGAAGATCCAATAACCCGTGGTAATATTCGGAGTAATTCTCATTACCAGATGGTAATTTTTCGAAAGCTGTTTTATCCCATTTGTATATGATCTTTTCTGAAGAAAAGTAGTACTTGATAATCTTAACGGGGTAGTCGAAACAATTAGGAACTCCAATCGCGATCAAATCCTTATCTAACTCAAACAAGTTGAGGACAATTTCTTTGAAATGCAATGGAAGTTCCGCTGTTTGCCAAAGCTGTTCCAGTAAAAGCATATACCCTTTTGTCCCTTTGGAGCCAACAGTAATAGTTTCGTAACCAGAGAGATTAATTCGTGCCAAGCCTCCTTTGCAATTAACTATTTTAGAAAGTTTTTTGACTATGCCACTTAAGTAGGGTCTAAATTGATCATTGTTCTTGATGTAAAGTTGTGAAGTAAGAAGAGATAATTTCTGATAACCCCTAGAGTAAAACTGGTTCTCAATTTGAAGGGAAAGAGTACTACTTAGAAAAAATAATTTTGTCTTATTTTCTTTAAACCACTTTTCGAACTCGGTTTGTTTGTGGGCAAAATTCTTCTTTGGCATCAATAGTCTCAGAATGCCAAAATAACGCTCCTTAGATTTTAAGGGTAAACCTAGGTAGTAAAGCTGATGATTTACATCAACATTAATTTCTTTTAGGAGTCTAATGCAGAAATTGCGACCAGTGTCCACTTCTGGTGATTCCAAGTCTCTAATAATATATTCCTGTACTTTTCTATTCCTGCTTCTGACCAGGTTATAAAAAAAGGAACCGGAGATTGTGGGGCGTTCCGATTGATCACTAGATATTTCATATTGCTCTTTTCTAAAAACATATTTTACTTTCTCATAGGTATCCTTCCACCGTTTATAAGTATCGTGGACTGTATTGAAATCATTTTGCAAAATGGCTTCTCGGCCAAAATAGAGTTTATAAGATCTGTAGCTGATTCCTTCAGCCTGCCCTTCCTCATCATTTATTTTGCTGTAGATGAATTCATAGGTATGAATATTGTCAAAGATGTGTTGAAGGGCAGCATCACCATTGGTGGTTAATTTGATACGTTTTGGATTGACGTTCCTTCCGCTACATTTTAAGCAATCATCTAATCCATCATAAATTAACAATGCAACTGACGCAGACTTCCATACCTGACATATCAATTGACAAGCATGATCGAATATGACCTCCTTGGAATAGGGCTGCACAAAAGCCTGCATCAACTTTTGAGACAATCGCTCACTTGCATATTTGACATTTTTTTTCAAAATATTTTAATGATCTATTACCAAAGATTTAACAATCTACCAAATAAATCTGTTCTGGTTCTTTGACCAATATCATTCTTTCTGTCAAAACTCAAAGTTTTTTCTACAGTTTATAGACCGAATAAACCACACGCCTAAAATATCTAATTTTATTGGCGAGCATTGAAAACCAGAATTAACTTTCTTAACAAAAATATAACATTTGCTTAGAGAATACAATAGATCAATTATATATTTGAGCTTCTTTTTGCAATGAAATCAAGACATGGCAATATCATTTAATATGTAGTTGCGCTATTTGATATAATTGATTGGAGTACTCTGCGCTCCAATCAGAAAATAAATAGATAGGTTTTTTTATGTATGGTTAGTGGCCATTCGTCGAATTAGGCCGGTCACCAACATTTTTTCCTATTGTCATCAATGGACCTAAGTATGGTTCTATGAATGTACTTTCCATTACTTTTACGATTCCTGCATTTTTGTAGCAAAGAATAACACTGCCTTCGAAACTGTTTCTCCAGTCGATTCAAATTATGGCGCAAATAAGGATCATTCCGATCCAAACTCACGCCATAAAACCGGGGCCCTATATATTTTCCTGCCCGTTCTCTACCGGGCTGACCACGTTTCCCTCCAAATGTTGATTGATTTCCGCAAGTAGTGAAAGAGCTCTATTCTGCTCTAGTACTGAAGCAGCTTGAGATTTTGTGTTGTCTATCGGAGAAATATTGCTGTTTTCTAGGTCCTTCGAAAATTGCCGTAATTCCATCCTGGCGATATAGAAATTTTTCAACTTTCCTCATTTATTTTTGTCTTGAAAGAACTCCATTTGCGTGGCAAATATCGTTTCCTTGAAAACCATAATTTCTATAACCCAGCCGATCAATAGAAGGCTGGAAACTGATATGATCCATGAAAATCCATATAGAACTAATACCAAGTAGGCTTCAATCAGTGAGAGTATCAGCAACACCGTGGCAGCAATAATTCCAAAAGAGTATTTCCCTTTACTATGAGCAGGATTTAGTTGGAAGAAAAATACTAGGGTACCTCTACCAGCCTGATTAGCCAATGATATCAGGAAGGCCGCTAAAATGAATCGTAACTATTCACTCACCACCAAGATCCTAGCGAGGCTGAAATCATTATTGAAAATTAATCTCAAAGCATCAAAAGCATAGTATCCTTGTTTTCGAGCGCAGACGATGTAAGAGCGGATACGAGCGAAATACCGTGCTCCTTTAATGGATCGGAAACATCCACTGACTTTTTGCTTGACCTTGGCCATACGCAAATCTCTTTCACTGCGGTTATTGTCGAAAGGGACATGGAAATCCCACATGAAGTGCAAGACTTGCGGCTCATACAGATCCAGCCTTTCAGCAAGCTTTCTGGGGTCATTCTTAATAGGGTTTCCCCGATTATTGACAGGCATTTCTTCGAGTGGGTTAGTCTCTAAAGCCTGTTTTATGATTTGACGATACTGAAACTGAAAATAATCTGTTTCGATATCCGAAAAAGTATTCAAACCCTGACCCTGCTTGGTCTTACGGCTGGCTTTAATACGCAGTAGTAACCCAGACAGTTGTTCGGCCCATGATTGGTCGAAGCGCTCGGTGATATATTTGAGTTCGCGCAGCAAATGCACATTGCAGGCGCTGTGTTCGCAATCATAACCGAAATAGGAAGACCAAAAATCATGAACGGCAATGCCATCGAAATGAGGTAAAATACCCATTCGATCCATCGCTTCCCGGCCTCGTCTGGGATCAATGTGAAACAGGGCCCTTTCATCGGTGGAGCACAAATGCAGCCAATGGTTGGTCTTCATCACCCGAAGGCTCGTTTCATCAAAACCGGCTACTCTTACCTCGATTAGTTTGTCGCGCAGTTGGACTTCGAAATCCTCTAAGGCCTGATAAGCTTGCCGCTCTGCATTGTATAAGCTGCCGGGACAAGGAGACAGGCCAAACAAATGCTGCATTGAATCACACACCCGATTGTAGGATATCATTTGGTAGTGTTTGAGATAACAACCAAGTGCTTTGATGTTTGGCCCATACTGTACCAAAGAGTTGACTCCACTGGGGTATTCACTCCAAACTGCTTCTCCGCAGCCGGGACAGCATTTACCCTCTATCTGATGCTCCCGCACCTGGATCTTCATTGCCGGTAGATCAAACACCTGACGCCTATCTTTTAAATGCGCCGTTACTCCGGACAGATCCGTTAAACAGTTTGGGCAAGACTCTAACCGGTGCTGCTGGGTATGGTCTGCTATCGATACCATTTTCAGTGTCTTTCCTTTATGACCAGGCTGGGCACCTGGCTTGCGGCCACTTTTGCCGCGTAAACTCTTCGTCTTATGCTTTTTGCGCAATCCATCTGAGGACGGTGGTTTATCCGAATTGCTGCTATTCTTAGCCAACTGGTTTTTCAACTCTTCAACTTCCTTCCTCAGTAATGCTACCTGCTCATACAATTGACCAACCACCAGACGCAAAAACGCCAGTTCCTCTTGTGTATCCAGTTTTGCCGTTAGCCGCTCCAGTTCTTTTGGTAACATAGTCCAAATATACCATTTGTTCTTATTCGTATTTTGACGGGTGAATAGTTACAATGAATCCTAAGTTGGTTGTATTTTGAGCATGAAAAATCCCCATAATAATTGCGGATATCAAATAGGTGCCTATCAATAACCCAAAAGTTAAGGTTGGAAGTATTTTCCTCAACTTCATTATAGACTTATTGAAGTCATCGTTGATCAATGTATTGTTCATTTGAATTGATTTAAAAGTTGTTGGAAAGAACTCAGAGTCATATTAGAAATTCACTACTTTCGCTCCGCCATTCATTGTATTGCCTTGATTTTGCAATCGCTGCATAATGCCGAGTGCCATCTTCTCGGCGTTCTCTTCAGCATCAATGCCAATATATTCCCGCAGTTGAGACTCTGTTGAATGGCCAGTGACTGCCATGATTTGAGCAAGGCTATATCCCATTCGGTAGAGATTTGTAGCGAAACTACGCCGATAGGTATGAGAAACAATTTCGGTGTGCTTTTTAACGTACCAAAAGTCAAACTTTTTGTAACAGTCTCTCATTGCTTTTTCGGCCCCCCACTCCCAGGGGGAGCCGTCCCCAAAAAATGCAGATGATCTTTCTCGCTTTTTCCTCTCACTTGCTACCCAGCCTCTCGGCGATAGATAAAGGTGCATGCACCCTATTTTTAATTTAAGAAAGGGACTGTAAAATGATCAATATTGGTAACATCGAAAACGACATCCCTGTAGAGACTACAGAAGAGTTTAAAGCCTTCAATTTAAGTTAGGTTCATTGAGTGACTTTGTGAAATCTTGTTTAACACATTCAGTATGTGTTTCTACTAATATTTTATCAGGAAGATGCATACAAGCATATATATATCTGTTTTCCAGCTTTTTAGGACGATAATTTTCAGGAATGTGTTTCATTTCTTCAATGACAAGTTTACTTACTTCTTTGCCAAAGCGAAAACGGTCTTCTTGGTGTTCCCGAGAGCCTATTATTCCACCACAAGTTTTGTATTCCCAATCAAAATATCTGAGCATATTTCCTAAATGGGTATTCACTACACCGGATAGATAAGGACGTACATGACCAAAAAACTCAGCACAGATCGTATTGAATATTGGCTGTTTATCATAGTTAAGATAGGCCTGTCGATCTTCCGCTTGTCGTTTACCGCTCTTGATTTCTGCATAAGGCTTTATGGCATTACAGTCGTCGAAAAGCTCTCCAAGGCTAAATTTAAATTCAACAACATCCTGCATTAAGGAAAGGGTTGTCTGTAAATATTCTTCCAACTCTTCTGGTGTGGGTAATGTGTCAAATCCATGCTTCTTAAGAAGGTGGCTCAATTCTGCTCTTGAAAATTCGGGTTTGAGAACTAATGATTCTAATTTTTCCTTCATATACCGGCTGACTTGTTCCGCAATACTATGTTCAAGCATTGGAAAATCGGATTTATACAAAAGCCCATAGTCTAGCAAGGTACCTAGCTGTTCCTTCGTGTAGTATTCTTTAGGCCACCCCGTTAAATGCTGACAAAACTTTCTGAGAATATTCATGCCTTCATTTCAATGAAGCGGTCAAGAAGAGGTTTTACTTCATCGAAGGTTTGAAAGTTTTTGGAAAGATGACTTACACAATCTGGCCAATCCCGATGCGTACCCCCCATTTTCTCCAACATATGAGTTCTAAGATCAAAATTAATATCCTTGTGAACGTTCAATTTACGGTGAGATACAAGATCATACTTTTCCAGTATTTGAAACTCTTCATCACTCAAACGGCCATTTGCCCATAATTGCCCCCAGTGCAGAAAGCCAAAAAATTTGTGAAAAATCTCGGGCGTTTCGCCTTCAAACAATGAATCAACATTACGAACAGCTCTTTCTAGATCTTTGTTTTCCCACTCTACTTTGCTTGACATGTGATGACAATACCATATGGTTGTCTAGCTTTTCCAGCATTAAAACTTATTGTTTATCGCATAACATCAAGCAAAAGATGGTCTAAAAATTGGAGGGTTATTGAATACACTCTAAGTTGGACTTTAGCATTTTGAAATATTGGAAGTGCAGAGTTTATCTGGGGTTTCTTCCAAATAAGATTAATTTTTAAACATCACATAAAACAGGTGACGTTGAAAAATTAAATATAGATGGACAACCCGCTCTTTTGATATTCTGGAACCCCTTATTTTACTGGCCTTTGCCAATTTGATAGGGTGGACAAAAGTGC
>JANQRV010000148.1 GCA_028284395.1 Saprospiraceae bacterium | reverse complement strand
TTAAAAAGAGAGATTACGAGTCACTTCGATAAGAAATAAGGGCAGTTGCCAAAAGTATGGCCAAAGAGTTCTATTTTCATCACACGAAATCAGAATGATGATGGGACGCTTTGTGATGCTTTTGTTGTTGCCAAGTTTGTTGCTCGGGAGGATAGACGACGATTATGACTCCTTGGTCTTAGAGGGGTACACGATTTATGTCGAGTGTCAAGCACTGGCTGAAGATCCGGATCTGACGAACCAGGCAATTGGTCTTTTGGCGTCTTCGCTGGCCCAAATTAATGACTTTGGCTTGGATGCCCTTATTTTATCGGCCTTACAGGCCGTGCCGATCTTTATGGATTGGAAGACGACCGATCAGGGAGCTTGCTTTCACCCTTCCAAAAAATGGCTTTTGAGACACGGGTATCCCATAGAGAAGTGGCAAGCACTGGAGATCTCGAATGTGGCTAATTTTGTCGATTGGTGTCATCTGAATCAACCGTATATGATCCTGCACGAATTGGCGCATGCCTATCACTTCAGGGTATTGGGAATGGATTACGAGCCGATTGAAAAAGCGTATGAAAGTGCCATGGCTGGCGCCCGTTATGATACCGTGCGCTACCATGCCGGCAATCGCCGGTACATCCAGCGACTGGCGTATGCCAGCAATAATAAGCTGGAATACTTCGCTGAGATTACGGAGGCATTTTTGGGAAGGAATGACTTTTACCCATTTGAAAAAGGGGATCTCTGGCGGCATGATCCAAAAGGATATCAACTACTGGAAGACATTTGGGTTTTTGATCGGGCTGTTGCAAACCTGCAGAAAACCTACTTCAGGAACAGTCGACCGATTCGTTTTATTCATCTAGCCGATGGTAGCTTTTCCCTGCAATTGGTCAATTCAAATCGTCCCCGGGAAGTGAGGGTCTACAGCTGTTCTGGTCGGTTATTGAAAGAATTGCCCGTCGCTAGAACGGTTCGTGAAATGGATCTTTCCGACTTGCCAGCAGGGGTCTATTTTATTAGTCTCGGACGTGGAAGGCGTTGTCAAAGAATGGTGAAATTTGATTGATGCTACAGTTCCGCCGCTGGCTTAGGTACTTCCTCTTCCCGGCATTCATCGGACTGATGGTCGGCATCTTCGCTGAGCAATTGACCCATTGCCAGCGTTCGCCAAAGATCGTGCATGCCTAGATCAATGGCTTCCGCAGTTTCCCGGTCTTCATCATCTAATTGTGTGACGGCCGTTGTAGCGATGGTGGCCAGTATAGTTCCGAGCCAAAGTTTGGAAGTGCCGGTACTCAACATATCTTCGGTTATTTTCATGCGCAAATATATGATAAGGCAATGATAGGATTAATCAATTGAGAAAACAAGCGCCCGGGCAAGTTTTCATCAACGCTATTACATTGTTTATCGGATTTGCGCAAGAGTGCGCTCCGGTCCCACGTGCCTAAGTCTTAATCGCGAGCACGCTCCTCAGCTAGTGCAGGACCTTGGATGGGCCAAAATTTAAATGCCGGCAACTCGTAGGTATCGGGTAAAGTGACTTTGAAGTCTTCAAATGATTCTTTTTGAAAGTCGAGGTTCATAAAATGGTAAATGCGATCGACCAGCTCGCGGTTGTCAAATATTAAAGCGCGTTTCGCATTGTGGAAACCGCGTTTGACTGTGATGAGGTGGCCTTTATTTAAGAAATTCATCAGAAATTCACTCTTACCATAAGGGGTTCTCATGTCCATATCTCCCTGGATCAATAGGATTGGAATGTCGTGTTTGGCATGTTGCCGGAATGCATCGGCCACTTTAGGGGCCGGGCATACATCGCGGGTGGAAGTATAGTGGTCGTTAATATCCCCCAACCATCGGCGGGCTTCACCGTGGTTGATCTTGGCTTCACGTTCTTTTGAAACGCCCAGACTGTTATTGAATAGAGGGTTGATCATGCGAGCGTAGGAGTTATATACCCTTCCTTGCGAAGCCTTTGCCAAGGGCCGGAAGTCGCCGTTGTACATTTCAGTAATGTACTTTGGCCAGGTTTCGACCGCTCCCCGGTACCTTCCAGCCCTTCTAAAAGTCAGGTTAAATCGGAGGTCATCCACGCCCACAACGATGGAATCCTGCTTGCCGCCATCCCCGGTCAAATAGACCATTTGCGGTTGCTTTTCCAATCGTTGCACGATGGCCTTGAAGGCTTCCAAGAGCCCAATATCCGGCAAGTCTTTCGCGATTTTCGGATCTGCCATTGCAAAGCGCTCTATCTTGTGAAGTACTTTCCAGATTTCATCCGGGTCATCGTAGTTGTGGTCCAGCGGTTCTACACCTGAGAAAAGCGCCCGATCTACATTTTCGGGATACCGCTGAATGTAGCCCATTGCCCATTGGGAGGCAAAACTATTGCCGATCAAGGCGATTTTTGGACACTTTAAATGCCGGCGTACCGCTTCGATGTCGTCCACAAAATGAAGAATATCATAGCCCTTTAAATCGATGCCCCGAGCTTCGTAGTCTTCAATTGCTCGCTCATAACTCTCTCTTCTATTCTTGTTCCGTAAAGCTTGATCCAGCGGACGATCCAATGTTCCTCCATTTCGCCACCGATAGATGAAATTGGAGATTTGGAGGCCGGGAGCCTCCGAGTTTCCTCTCTGGTTGATCAGAATGACGTCGCGTTTTTGATTGACAAAATTCAATTCATACCGCCAGGCTTCAGCTCTTTCACCATCGAAAAAGACTTCGACCGAATATGGTTCGCCTGGCCCGGCTCCGAGAAAGGCAACCGGTGGTAAATTGCTTTTCTCTCGGGCAGGAAATCTGAAAAAATGCAGGGCAATTTTTCGACTATTGGGATCCAGTCGATTTTCCGGGACAAAGATCAAATTTTGCGTTCCTTCAAATCTCCAGTCGTCGTCTTCGATGACAACCGGTTGGGAAATGACCGATGTTTCAGATATAGGATTGGGTGCGAATTGCTGGGCAAAGGCCGAACAATAAAGGGCCAACAGCAGGCTGGGAAATAAGATTAAATTTTTCATGCCCCAAAAATATTTCACAGACCATCCAAAAGATTGTAGAATTGGGACAGGTGCGAAACGTCACAATTTCCAGAAGAGGGTGTCGTCGACAATTTCAAGTTGGCGAAACAACTCTTTCGGAGTTAGGTCGCTTCGAAATTTGATCTGGTGATTGAAATCCGCCTGATCGTAATAATTGCTGTCTAATGCAATGTCCGTGAGTTTGGTCATTCCCCGGCTCCGTTGGAAGTTGAGCAATGCCTTGCGAAATTTAATCACCTGTATGTATTCTTCGGGAGAATAGCCTAGATGCTTCCGGAATTTTCTCAATAGGGTTCTTCGGCTAAGCGCTAATCTTTCGGCCACCTCACCTACTTTTATTACTTCTTCAGCATTGATCAATAAGTCGATCGATTTCATAAGTTGTGGTTCGGGAAGAATCTGATAGTGCTGCATTAAGAAGGCATCCAGCAAATCCCGCTTTTTGTCGAGAGCGTCTTCTTGATACACGATCGGCAGGAAGGTTTTGAAGGCCTCATCGAAATAGTGAAAGTGCGCATAATGCTTCTTGAGATAGGTTCCCAAAGGAGGTCGGATAAATTGATTGATGCCGCCCGGGAAAAAAACAATGGCCAGGCGATCCAGCGGGCCGTAGAACTCTACCTCCTGATATTTGTCGACCAGTCCGACCAATAAAGCGGAAAATCCACTCCCTACTTGATGCTGCTGCCTTCTCAACCGACCTTCGGAGGTAGTACTGGAATCCCTGTAAATACTAATGGTCGTTGTAATGTTTTGAAAAAAAGTAAGTCTGGTATAAAAGTCGGGATCAGGAGAAGAATGGATATAATACCCTTTGATCCATTTTTTTGTCGTGGGATGATTCGGCTGGATGAATTTTACGTGTCCAATGTTCATGGAACCGATTGTTTTGACGTGGGCGATGCGCGTTCAATATCCAAAATGCCGTGGAAAACTCAAAGCTTTGGAGCCTTTTTGTAAGGTAGTAGCATTTCCGCTATTGGCGTTGATTTTTCAGGCCATCCAACCCCGATATAATTTGTTTGCGGATCAATCCTTTCAAGTAAATGAACATCCCTAGGGGGTAGATTTGGGTATCCGTATTTTTGAATTACGATGACCGGACCCTATTTTGATCTAGAGTTTACTTATGAATTTTAGCGCTGCTTTTGTTCCCTATTTATGGTAATGGTGTTTCCTTTAGTATACTGATAAATAGATGATTGATTCTCATAATAGGGGAGGAGCCGCCGTTTTTTACCATGGTAATGCTTCATAAATGTCTTTGGTGATAGGACCAATTTATGGGCATATTTGTCATGGGATTTGAAAACAATGACGTAGTCATTTGCAATACAAGAAATAATCGGAAAGTATGGTCCAGCAAGTAAGTGACTGACCTACTATGATCGGGAGCCGTCGCAGTAATTTCGCTGCGATGGCTTTTGCATTCGCAACAATCCATGAAATTCCACATCAACTGGCGAAGATCGGCGTTACACCCCAAGATGTGTCTACCATAGTTCTAACTCATATGCACGGTGACCACATCGGTGGACCGAGTCATTTTGAACATTGCAAGATTTTTGTCTCTCGCAGCGAATACGAACTGGCTCCCGGTAAGAAAGGACCCGGTAATGGTTACTTTTTAAAAAATTGGCCGAAATGGTTTCGACCTACCTTGATTGACTACGAAGAGCATCCGGAGGGTAATTTCAAAAAGAGTTTCCCGATTACCGATGATGGTGCGATCAAGGTGGTCCCGACGCCCGGCCATTCCATTGGCCATCAATCCATACTGGCAAAAGACAGTACCTTCACTTATTTTATTGCAGGGGACTTGACCTACAATTGTGCGACCTTGAAACGGGAAATTCCCGATGTCGTTCTGATGAATAAGGTCGCCCAACAGACCGTTGAAAAGGTCCACCGATACGTACAATCAACCCCTTGCATATATTTGTCTTCACACGATTGGAATGCCGTGGATCTATTGGAAAAGAAAGAGGTTTTTTGATATGAGAACTAATCGTTTTATTCGTATTTCAGGACTTGAGCCATATTGCTCCGGTTTAATTCCCATAACTTCAGTGCCATAATCGTCATGATCAGCAGGAACACAATAAAAATGGCAAGGCTGAAGACGCCAAAACCCAGCTCGATACGATAGGAGAAATTCATCAACCATTGTTCCACCACATACCAGGTCAGTGGAATGGAAACCAGCCCGGCAAGGAGTAGCATTCTAATAAATTTCCCCGATACCAGTGCTCCGAGACCGAAGTCCGAGATCCCCAGTATTTTGCGAACGGCCATCTCCTTACGTCGTTCCTGTAACTCAAAAGATAGAATTCCGAACAGACCCAAGATGGACAAAATGATGGCAACCGAAGTATAGAAAATAACGACGGTTTGAGAGCGCCTCTCTTCCCGGTAGAGTTGGGCGAAATCTTCATCGAGAAAACTGTACTCGAATGGAACATTGGGAGAAATCTCGGTAAACTTTTCCCGAATGCCGGTCAGGGCATTCCCAATATTCTCACTTTGAATTTTAATTAAGAGTTGATCTGGCTCAAAAGTATTTCCAAGAACTAAAACGCAGGGCTCGATCGGATGATGTAGGGATTTGTAATTGAAATCTTTGATTACTCCAGCGATCGGTTGTTTGCGACTGGCTCCGAAAGGAGAGAAGCTTTTCCCCAGTCCGTCTTCCCAACCAATCAAATTTACCGCTGCTTCATTCAAGAGGTACAAGCGTTCGGTACGGGATGCATTGCGGATGTAGGTCTCATCTCCGCTGATCAATTCCAATCCAAGAGTCCGAAATAAGTCTCCGTCCCCACTGATGATATTCATCGAGGCATCTTGTTGCTGGCCTTCCCACCAGACCGTTTGGTGCCAATTGGTCGAACCCGCTTGGAAACCGGTACCTGATGCAGCACTTACAAAACTAAGACCCGTCAACTCCTCCTTGATGGGAGCCAGGTCTTTTTTCCAGCTTCTTTCGTATAAGGGTACATTGATGACGCCCGTTTTTTCCAGGCCAATGTCCTGACTCGACATAAGATTCATTTGAGAACGAATGAACAATGCGGACGCCAGCAGGGTAATGGCAATGATAAATTGGGTGACCAGTAAGAAACTTCGCACGGGGCTTCGACCCGAGGCCGTCTTGATTCCGCCTTTCAAAGCCTTTACGGGTTGGACGCGTAGAATGAAATAAGCAATGTAGGCCCCGGCACTAAGGCTGATGGAGACAATCAAGCCAATCAGAACCATCCACAACCGGATATCCAACAGGTGGAATTCGAGATAGGTCTCAAAAAGACCATTGACCCAGTCCAAGAGCAAAAAATTGATCAATAGGAGGCCCGCTATGCTGGCAAGCATGGTGATCAGTGTGGACTCTCCGATAAATTGAGCGATGAGCTGTCTCCGATTGGCCCCAATTGTTTTGCGCAGCCCCACTTCTTTCAGCCGCCCGGTGGCACCCGCCGTACTGAGATTAATGTAATTGATCATGGAAATGATAAGAATGGCCAGAGCAGAAAAACCATAAATAAGGGCACTCCGACGATCGTAACTGGGCTTTAAATTGCCGCGGTTCTCCTGAAAGTGAATATCGCCGATCGGTTGTAAATTGATTGCCTCAAGGGAGAAAACCTGGTCGTCGTTTAAGCGGACCTCTATGTCACCGATCTTCTGTTCTACTAATCCTTCTTCGGCATCCGGATGCAGCAAAACATAAGCGAAATAATTGTACTGGCCCCAGTTGCTTCCCAAACTAGTACCCGGCAGCAATTTTTCCAAATTGGCGAAGGGGACGATGAAATCCATATCCAAGTGGGAATTCGGCAAAAAATCCTCGTATACGCCACCTACCGTAAACTCAAATTGATCGTTGATCCGAAGCGTCTTTCCCACCGGGTCGTGGAATCCGAATATTTGCTCTGCTTTCGACCTTGAAACGACAATAGTGTGTATATCCCGGAGCACACTTGGATGCCCCACCACAAAGTTCAGATCAAAAAAATCGACTGAGGAAGGATCCGCCAGGAAAAAGTTCTTTTCATAAAAAGTCTTTTGATCGTAGCGGACGGCAGTTTTGGAGGATTTATCCAGATTGATCAGACGCACAAAAGATTGTATCTCCGGAATGTCTGCTTCCAGTTTAGCGGGCAGCGGAGCCGACACCCGCACCCATCCCTCACCAGTAGCGACGTTGCCCGTAACCAACCGGAATATGCGACTGGATTTGGAGTAGAATTGGTCGTAACTGAACTCGTATCGTATGTGGTAATAGCTTAAAATAAAACAGGCGATGCCCAGGGCCAGGCCAATGATGTTCAACAAGGAAAATAGTTTGCGCCGGGATAAGTTGCGCAATCCGCTGATCAGGTAACTTTTAAACATGGGTCTGATTGGTTTTCGTTCAATGGTAAAGACCAGTTAAATTTGTAAAAGTTGGATTGTTTGGGTCGGAGGTCATCCGGGCTCTATCAAAAGTCCTTTACCTTTCGTTTCTTCCGGTTTGGGAACGGCAAGCCTATCGATTGCCAAGGCGAATATATTGGATGGCTTATTTACATTCTCAAAGTGGAATTTGCCCAGTAACCGGGATGGTAAATGGGGCTGATTGGTTATTTGTTGATGGATGTTTTCGGAAAAGAGAATGGCTCCTGGAACCGAAAATGATTCAATGCGTGATGCCAAATCTGACCTAAGGTAATGGTGCAAGCAAATAAGCAAATAAACAGCCTTGGGCATTTTGAGGGTTTTGTTTCTAAAGATAAGGGAATTATAGAACTGATGTAGTTGAAACCAGCAAAGAATAACGTGGTTTTCCAAACGTTTCGAAAATCTAAGGTAAGATTGTATAAAAGAAATAAAAATATTTTGCATATTTGAATGTTATTAATATAATTCGGCACTTTTACAGACCAATTTACCATACCTACTCCATTGGGAATCCCGATTTTAGGCTTTCTACTCTTATAGCAAACTAGATGCACAAACGCACAGAACCGGCGAATCTGAAAGATTTACCAGTTCTAAAGCGCATAAAAGTCCTAACAGCTTCTTCGAAAGACGCAAGTATGCAGGAAGTAGCATCACAGTATCAAGGTTGTCAACAAGGCAACCGAAGTATCACAGCGACAACAGTAACTACAGCAGCGATAGAATCCACAGCAACAACAGCAGACAAATCAAAACCCAATTGCATAACTTGAAAATGACCATACGAATATGAGTTCTACAACCTTGGAATCGATTCGCGAACACATAACCGACGGCAGCACCGATGAAGCATTTGAGTTGCTGGCCGACTACGTTCAGGAATCCGGAATGGCAACCAGTCATAAAAATCGTTTTTACAGCCTTAGTAATCAACAGGCTACTTATACACGGAATCGCTTGGCCATCGGTACCGCCAAGCCCGGGATCGAAAATGCCATTGTTCAACGGCTTCTGAAATTTCTGGAAGAATTAGAAAAAAATGGAGCAAGCAACGGCCATACGCACCAAAGCAAAGAGAATGGCCATGTTTTCAATCTTTTAAATGATGAATACGGCCAATCGCTCATCGTGGCCAAAGAAGCGGAACGGCAAAAATTGGTCCTCCAGGCAAAAACAGGTTTTCTGAACCAGTTGTCGACCGAAGTATGGGACTTTCTCTTAAAGCTTTTGAATGTGGCTTATGATAAAGCCTTCCGCAGCAGTGAGCAGTTTCAACATTCCTTCAAGGAATATGATGCCGAAAGTTGGAACCATCTTTCGCGGATCAAAGGCATTATCGGGGGGGCGGTCTGGTTTACGGAGGAGCATACTCAAAATAGACTAAATCAGTTCTACAATTGGCTCTTAAAAATTGATGTGGAGTTGGGCAAAATGGCAAAGACACCGATTTCGAGAAGCCCGGGAGCACCAAGAGACGTTATTGGCAAACAATATGGAGCCATCTATGATGCCGTTTATTCGAAACCGGATCAGCTTTTTCGGGAATTGAAAAAAGACTTTGAATTTTAGTTTGAGCTACCCGAGCTAGTTCGCCGATTAAGAATCAATCCGAGTATTTCTTTTCCCGGTTCTCTACGGTCTGTTTGATTTGTTGGCCGATTTCTTCATACCTGGAAATGACTTTGTCAAAGGATGATTTGTCCAGCGCATAAATATTGCAATAGGAGAGAGCCTTTATGGTTGCACTTCGATTCTGGTTTTTAAACAGTGCAATCTCACCGAAAAAGTCTCCTGCCTCCAGTTTCGTCAAGACCTTGTCTTCAAGTCGGGTCAAAGTGTCCAGTTCACCATTGACCACAAAGTACATTTCTTCTCCAACGTCCCCTGCTTTAAAAATGTAATCCCCCGGAACCAGAAGGATGGGTTTCAGAAGCAGTGCGATTTCTCTTTTGAATTCTTCGGAGGCATCGTGAAAGATCGGGACTTTTTCGATAACCTCCCGTCTCAGGTATAAAGCCACTTCGGTTTGCAAACTATCCGGAAGACTTTGCAGAAAGGAAGTTTCATCATATCCTAAGCGCTTTCTCCAGATGTACTTGTAAAAGTCCACAATTTGATTCCGCAGGTCATTGGGAAGAGATCTGTAATGTAGCAAAGAGGCGAGGCCATCGAGATTTTCCTCATATCTGACAGTAGCGGGATCCTTTCTGACCAAGCGACTGGCAACCGTCCCGATAAGAAAAGTAAATACACCAAATCCCAATACCTGAACCATCATTGCGTAGAGTTTCTGTGGAGAGGTCGTGGGCGTGATGTCGCCGTAACCCACCGCAGTTAAAGTGGTAGTGGTCCAGTATAGTGCATCTACATAGCGGGTAGACAATGGGACTTCACTTTGCTGATTCCCCAGTGTGTACCAACCACAAGCCAGGCCATTGATGGCGATCACGAGCCAGAAGACAAAGGATAGCAAAGTCAAAAGACCAGCATGTTGGATCCAGGTGTGTTGATAAGTGCGGAACATATAATGAATCCGCATCAATTTAAAAAGTCGAAACAGGGAGAATAAGGGGGAAGAAAGGAAGAGACCAAATGGAATGACCGCCAAAAAATCGGTAAAGAGAATAAGGTCCTGGAACCAGATCTGCTCTTCAAACTCCTGAAATTCTTTCCTGCTCTTCTTCTCCATGAATTCCCGCAAATTCCGACTGAATTCGAGGAGAAAAACCAAAGTAACCCACCAGCCGGCAAGACCAAAGGGTTCGGGCAGGTCTTTGAAGGCCACCCGGATCGGTATACTGATGGCAGCGAATAAGGTGGTCAACAATACGATGAGGTCCCACACAGCGTAGTACCAATTCTGCTTCGCGTACATGTGTCCTTTTTTGAGTTGATGAAGTTGGAAAAATAACAACTAAAATTAGGAGTATGAGAAGCGAAGAGGTGCTAATTGATAAATTTAAGTGCTTGCATGGACCAAGTTGCAAATGATGGCACCACTGTAGAAAGGACTTGTAACCGGGCAGATAAATGCTAAGCGGTTGGCCAAGAAGCCTTATCTTGTCGATCCATTATCAGGTCAAACCAGTACCGTATTCCGATGAAATTATTCGATTGCAATAACTGTGGACAAATCCTATACTTTGAAAACATCCAGTGCGAAAACTGTGGTTATACATTGGGATTTGATGCCGAAAAGATGGATTTACTCACCATTCACGCCGTCTCGGAAGATACATTTCAAGATATTCTAAACCCTGAACAGGTTTATAAATATTGTTACAACGAACAATATCACGCTTGCAATTGGTTGATTCCTGCCGATTCAGAAACTTCCTTTTGCAAAGCTTGTACTTTGAACCGAACCATCCCCAACCTTGAGGTGACCGGCAACCTTGAGCTTTGGCAAAGGGTAGAGCGTGCCAAACACCGCCTGGTTTATACCTTGCTGAAATTGGAATTACCAGTTTCTGAATCCGAGACAGACCCGGCATTCCCATTACACTTCGATTTCCTTTGCGGCACGGAAGAAGAGCATATCCTCACCGGCCATGAGGATGGACTGATCACCCTGAATGTTCTGGAAGCGGATAAGATTGTACAAGAACAGACCCGGGCTGCTCTCGGCGAGAGATATCGAACGCTGATCGGCCATTTTCGACATGAAACCGGACACTACTACTGGATGCTGTTGGTACAGAACAATGCTGACGTGTTAGCGGGCTTTCGAAACTTATTCGGAGATGAACGAGCAGACTATCAAGCAGCTCTCAAGACACACTACGAAAAGGGACGGGAAGATTTTGTGTCCAGCAAATTCATCAGCCATTACGCAAGTGCACATCCCTGGGAGGACTGGGCTGAAACCTGGGCGCATTACCTGCACATGCTGGATACCCTGGAAACAGCTTATTCCTATGGCCTCCAATTAGATCCCCGGACTTCCTTTAACAAAGACTTTCAGGATGTCCATTTAAAAGAAGATCCTTTTTTGACGAGAAGCGCCGATGAATTGGTCCGATTGTGGATTCCGGTCACCATCATGATCAATAGTATGAATCGCAGTATGGGGCAACCTGATGTTTATCCTTTTGTACTTTCCGATCAAATTGCCGAAAAATTCTCCTTTATTCATCGACTATGCTGGAGCATCTATGAGTAACGAGGCTACTTTGGCCGATAACGCAACTTTTCGATCATTTCCGAGGTCAGGGGGTCCGAATAAGCACCATAGGCATCCACCAAGACGCCTTTTAAGTCATATTTTTCTGAGGAGATGGCATACAGGACGGAGGAGTCGCCCGGATTGCTATCGCCTTCAAAGCGAAAGACCTGGTCTACTATAAAATCTTCTGCCATTAATTTATAGCCTAGTGACCGGCATTCGATGCAGTTGCTTTTCAAATTGAGGTCTTCGCTATAACCCTGACTCTTTAGCCCTTCGATCGCTTCCGATAGTGTGTCGTAATTTGTATTCATTTTTACTATTGCTACTTTGGTTACTGTGATACTGCGGTCGCCTTGACGGCGACCTTGATGCTGGGATATGTCATCGCTAAAGCTACAACTTAGCAACCATAGAAGCAATAGCAGCCATAGTAACTACAGCAGCCATAGCAACCAACCAGCTAATTTTGTTGTTTGGAGATTGATAGAAAGAAGTACGCATTAAAACTTACCAACATGCAAGAAAGATTTGTCAATAACACCGATTGGAAAGGTGCAAAAAAGAGATATGAACTTCACCTCGAAGACGGGATGGCTTTCCTTGAATATTTTCTCATTAAAGATGAAAAAGCTTTTTTGGTGCATACGGAAGTACCAAAGGAACTCGAAGGTAAAGGGGCCGGCTCCAAACTCGTTGCCTTTGCGTTGAAAGACCTGCAGCATCGTCAGATCCGGATCATTCCAATTTGCCCTTTTGTGGCCGCTTACATTCGAAAACATCGGGAATACATTCCTGCGGTTGATCCGGCGCATTTACATTTGGTAAGCTAGCGGGTAATAGCTTCGTGTGGTACACGAAATGATCGACATCGGGCTGGATTCAGGAGTGCTCCCCATTTTGCCTACTTGTTCTTTTAAGGTGAAACTGCAACAGGAGCATAGCGATCAGTACGGTAAGCAACAGAAAGATATAACTGGCAGTTAGGTGAATCCAATTGGAGATCAACCCAAGGACAACTGGACCCAGCAGGAATCCTGCAAAACCGATTCCCGATACAATGGAAATCGCCTTGGAAGCCTGGATGCCTTTGGCCTGACCGGCTAAGCGAAATAGTTCGGGGATAATCACCGATAGCCCCATTCCCAACACCCCAAAACCGATTACGGCGATGAACAACTCCGAAGAAAGAATCAGCAGATAAGCTACACAGGCAATCAAACTCCCGTAAGCAATCATTTTATTGGACCCGATTTTTTGGCTGATGCCATCGCCTAAAAACCTTCCCAAGGTCATCGTTAATGAAAAGGCAATAAAGCCCAATCCCGCCTGTGCTTCCGACACCCGTATGACATCGAACAAAAACAGATTGCTCCAATGCTCGACTGCCCCTTCGTTAAACATAATGATGAAGGCGACCAAGGCTAATCCTAAAAGCTGGTAAATACTGTTCGACCGTTCTTCACTTTGTTCTCGAACCACTTTTTCTTCCTTGATCCCTAGGTATTTTGGCGCCAAAATAAGATTTGAAACGACGATGAAGCTCGAAATAAGCACCATGTGCCAAACCGGAGCGGACAGGTAAACCATTAATAGACTGCCGATTCCCGCTCCGATGAATCCGCCAAGGCTAAAAAAACCATGGGCAGCTGACATAAAATAGGCGTCGTCTTCCTTCTCGATGGTCGACACCAGGGCATTCATCGAGACATCCGTAAAGCCCGAAAAAACGCCGGCGGCAAACAGGCTGCTGCACAGCATTAGGTAGTTGGACGCCATCAATGGAAAATTGAATAGTGTTGCGAAAAGGACAATCCCGACGATCGTGCAGCGCCCCACGCCAAAACGCTTGTTGAGGTAGGGAATGAAAAGAATGGATATTAGCAGACCTAACGCCAACGAAAAAAGTGCAATCCCAATCTGCGCATCGTTTAACGCCAATTTTGTCTTGACGTGCGGTAGGTACAATACCCAGGTGCCCGTAATAATGTTGAGCGATGCGAAGACCCAGACCGGGGCGAAATAACGCAGATTAGAAAGAATAATTTGTAGGGATGCCATGGAGCGTTTCTTTTTTGATGGCCCAAAATAAGGGGATTAATCCGGCGATTCAGGCAATAGAATATGCCAATTGTGTTACAATTTATTCTTCTGAAAGGATGATTTATGAAAGAAAAGGTAAATTAGAGCTAATGGCTGCTCAATATCAACACATCGCCTATCCATTTGGCAAGACCTTTCGGATCGAAAAATTCGATAAGGACCGACTTTGTTCCCACCACGGACTTCACTTTCACGACAGCTATGAAATAGTATACATCAAGAATGGGAGCGGAAAAGTGATTGTGGAAGACCGAGCCCTCGAATATCGGGATGGAGTGTTGGCTTTACTGGGGCCTTGCATTCCCCATTTGAGTTTCTCGAACAATCAGCGACCCGATAATTTTGAGATTGTCATTCATTTTGACGACCATTTTGTGCAGGAGAAAATTAGGTTGTTTCCGGAATTTGCCTCCCTTTTACCTCTTTTGTACAAAGCAAAGCAGTTGTTAGTTTTTAGCCCCGAAATGCACGAACAGCAATCTGTTGTTTTTGAACAAGTACATGCATTGAGTCCTCCTGAGCAGTTGATTGCTCTCTTTAAGCTACTTCATTCTCTGTCCAGAGCTCCGCTTCCCACCGGTCTAATCAAGGAAACGGTTAGCCAGCGTTATGCTCGAAACAAAGAGGTGCGAAAGATCTTTGATTTCATCAATGTGAACTATCATCGACCGATTAGTACGCAGGACTTAGCCAGTCATATCGGACTCACTACCAATTCCTTCTGCCGGATGTTCAAGCGACTCACCGGCAAACCACTGATCACCTATTTGAATGAATTTCGAATTCATCAGGCTACCAAGTTATTGGAAGAGACGGACGATACCGTATCCGAGATCATGTATCAATGTGGTTTTGACAACCCCTCTTATTTTGCCCGGCGGTTCACGGCGATTAGGGGGTTATCCCCGGCTTCTTATCGAAAAAAATACAGAAGTGATGGAGGAGGGGAAATAGTCTTGCAAGCATCGAACTACAACCGAAAATTGTAACGCGCCTTCAACAAGACTTGTTGGTTCACCAGCTCCCACCTTTCCATACTGTTGAAGGTATTGTGGTTAAAAACGAAAAACAGATCACCTTGCGGGTGGAAAATCCAGTGAATGCGTGCGTTGACACCGAGTCGCCGTGTGTCGGTGTCATATTGGATGAAACTATTCAGCTGGAGGTCGGGAGAGGCATTGAAACGCACTCGGGTTCCAACCAAGGTTTGATCGAAGTTGCCAAATGGCAGTCGACCGATGTTGTGGGTGCCAATAAATTCGAAGGTGAGTATGCTGGCCGGGTTCCAATTGAGAGAAGCCTCCAATTCGTGTAAGTTTCCACCGTAGAAGGTACCGAACCACCAAGTCAGCTGACCATTGAATTTGCGCTTCGCGGCAAGTTCTGCTTCCAGCCGATAGCGGGCAAAGTGATAGGACCCTTCGGGAATGACGATGCCATCTGCAATTTCAAAAGGTTCGACCAGTCGCTCACCTCTCGGCATGTAATTGATCTCAACCCGGTCGCCACTTTCCAATCGCCAATTGAGAGGGGCGGTGAATACCCGGTACGATTCCCAATTGCCAGTCAGGTCAGACACATAGAATAAAAAAAGCTGATTGCGCATCTGTCGCAACCATTTCCAGGAAGGACGTGGCGCCCAGGTCATCCCTGCCCGCCAACTATTGATCCCTTTTCGCGGGACAAAGCCCAGCGAGGGGTCGAAGGATTCGCCAATGCGCAAATAGGTCAGGGCCACATCCCAAATGTCGTTCGGATAATCAACTTTCAATGCGAGGGCTGATTGATCTCCGGTAAGGTCGGCTCGGTTGGCATATAAGCCGGAAATGCCTACCAAAAAATTCTTGTCACCGCGAAATCTGGTGGTCTGATAAGTGAAATCCAGCCCGGAAGTCCAGCTGCTTCCCCGGCTTTGAGGGTCGCCGTAAGTCCCGATAAAACCGATCGAGGATTCCTTCAAAATATTTTGTTTGACCCGGACAACCCCCATGTTGGAAGCCGGCAAAGGGCTTTCCGGCAGGTTTAATTCCCGCGTCTGCATAGATAAGGCCCCAAAGGCAGTCTTACCGACGCGGCCATTGATTTTACCACCGGCCAGAATCGGAACTTCTTCCCCTTGGTACAGCCCGATTCGTCGACTAAAAAAGGGAATGATATTGGTGCTCAGCCCAAAGCCGAATTCGAAAATATCTGCTCCCTCGAGGAAAAAGGTCCTTTTCTCCGGAAAGAAAAGAGGGAAGCGGGTCAGGTTCGTTTGCCGGGTATCTACCTCGGTCTCGGCAAAATCGGTGTTGACGGTCAAAGTCGCCAATACATTCGGGCTGATTCGCTGACTGGCATCCAGACTGGGGTCCAGAGAAAAGTTGGAGGAAGCATTCCCCACTTTACTGACGTCGGCGATCAAAGAAGGTCGGACGTTCAAGCCGACACCGTAGCTAAACTCCGGCAGGTCCGTCAGATAACCGGCTCGACTGGTTTGGATAAACCACTGATCCCGACGGATATTGGCCCAACGAATGGTTTCCTGGAAGCGCTGAATGCGTCGCTCGACATTAAAGCCCCATTTTTGCAAACCTTTTTTAAATGAAATGCTTTGGATGGGGAGGCGAATTTCAACGGACCACCCGGTGGAATCTACATTGGTTCGCGCCTCCCAAATGGCGTCCCAGTCACTGTTTTCGGATTCGCCGCGATTGGCGACCAATGCGTCGTAGCGAGCACCACTGGCATTCACCGCCAGGATAATACCCGATTGCCCATCTAGAAAAGGATCAATGACCAGGCGTACATGATCTTCATTTTCGAGGTCGGTATCGCGCAATTTTGAATAGTTGATGATTGCCTCCGGTTGATTGTCAAAACATTGTACCCCAATGACGATGTAGCGAGGGTGGGCCAAAACACGGACCTGCGTCAAATTCGACGGTGTTCCCCCTTCGACCGGCACGATGGTTTTAAACCGGTCGTTGACGGGAGCTTGGTCCCAATCCGGCTCATCCAAGATGCCATCTAGCTGAATGTGCCCGGATACGTTCGCTGCTGCCATTTCTGGGCGCTGCCCCGATTGGGCGTGCAAAACAAGGTTGCTTATAATAAGGAAGATTACCAGGCTGAAAAATAAGTGTTTAGGTCGTAGACGCATGGACAATACTTTAATCTGATATGCTGAAGAGCCCTGTGGCCATTTGATCAAAGCTAAGGAAGATCATCGTAGATACAGCTTATCTGGACTGAAATTTGTCTTTCCGGTCAATTATTAATACATAGAGCGGATGAAAACCGTTAATCAAACAAGAACCATTGTTCTACGAGCCAAACTCTAAATAGAAAATGCAACTCAAAAAAAAGAATTTACCAAGCCTACTGATTATATCGCTGGCACTATTCTTCCTTCAGTACTGCGGACCGGCGAATAATCAGTCAGAAAATACCGAGGAATCTCTGCACGTCATCTCTAGCAGTGAAAGTAAGGTCGCATCCAGTACGGTTAATAGCATGGAAAAACTACAGTTCAAAATTGTGATCAATGCCGCACCTGCTGTTGTGTACGAAGTAATGACCGACCCCAAACACTTTCAGCAATGGACCTCCTTTTTCAGCCCGGGCTCCCATTTTGAAGGAACTTGGCAAAAGGGCTCCAAGATGTATTTTCTTTCGACCGATGACAATGGCGACAAATCGGGAATGATCAGTCGGGTGACCGATCATATTCCCGATCAATTCATCCGGTTTGAGCATTATGGCTTTTTTCAGAACGGCAAGGAAATTACAGAGGGGGTAGATATCGAAACGCTGAAAGGGGCTTCCGAAAGCTATACCTTTACCGCAGTGGACGGCGGTACCGAATTGAAGGTGGAATCCGATACCTATCCGGAACTCAAAGCGTTTTTTCTGGAGACCTGGCCAAAGGCATTGAAGATGCTAAAGGATATTTGTGAGGATTAAACCGATGATCACGGGTGCTTGTGTATATTAAAGACTCAATTTTTAAGTATAAACAGTATGCTCAGGATCTACTTCGTTTTATCGATGTTCTTGTTGCTTCCGGCAAGTTTGTGCACGCAGAATATCATTCCGAATGGTAGTTTTGAAACGCTCTCTTCCTTTACTTGTCCACAAGATCCCATTACCGGCTTTCGAACGGTCGAGAGCTGGATGTCTTATGGCACGCCGCATCTCTGGGTTGATGGCTGTCCGTATGATGAAGAAATATGGCATTTTTGGGAACGAACATCTACGGCCTTGCATGGAATCAATTCTATTGGCTTGGGGGGATCATTGTTCGTGGACGGAAATTTCAGCTCCGTCTCGATGGGTGCCCAACTCACCAAACTGATGGAAGCTGGACGGGACTACTACCTTCAGTTCAATGTCCGAAACCGAGGAATTTGGCATCGTTTTCCCGACTCTCTGAAGGTGTGCGAGACCGACCCCCCGAAAAGAATACATGTATCTTTTGGGGATAGAGATTTGCTCGAACCGGAAGAATTCTATCTGCGGATGCCGGAATTCAATTTTACCTCAGCGGAAATCCAATCGCCGGAAAGAAGTAACTGGATGCAGGTACAACATTGTTTTGAAGCGGCAGATAACTATTCTGACTTTGCCATTTCCGGCGGTATTGGTCCGACGAACATGAGCCTGCCGTGTGAGGTTAGGACATTGGACCGAGATCCAAACTACTATATTTATCACTTCGATTTTGACGACCTTATCTTATATCCGGTGCCCGAGCGGATCGATACTGTATTCCGGAGCTGCGAGATCGGCGAAATCGAAATTGACCTGATGCGTCTGGCCCAGGTTCCGCTGCGGGTAGAAGTGGAATTCGACTGGAGTGATGGATTCGTCGGTGGAAAACGCAATCTTTCGGAAGCAGGGGTCTATCAGATCGAAGCGAAGCTGTCCTGCATTAGTTTTCCCATCGAAATTACTGTGGCGGAAGATGACTGTACTCCTGACTTTTTTGCGCCCAATATTTTCTCGCCCAATGGCGATGGTGTCAATGACGAATTCGTTCCCGTTGTTAGAGCTGACCATGCCATTCAGAATTATGTCCTGGCCATTTTTGACCGCTGGGGCACGAAGGTTTTCGAGACCAACAATTTGAATGATGCTTGGGATGGCCGGATCAATGGAAATCCCTTGCCGATCGGGGTTTATGTTTGGGCTATGCAATTCGAATTGGTTTCCGAGCGAGATGTTCGGCAAATTGTAAAGAGTGAAGAAGTCGTCTTGATTCGATGATGATCCCGATCTTGGATCTTTCTACTGTTCTTTATTGCAGGAAAGGCACGCGATTGACCGTCCCGTTCCAGTCTCCCAAAAGTTCAGTATGAATGTTAACCACCGTGTGGAATCCATTTTCTTCCGGCCTGGGCTGAAGGGATAAGGCCGCATCTTTTAGCGTCACAAAATCTTCATTGAAGTAGATCTCCAGGATATGATTTTCACTGGTTGGCTTGGGAAAGTGGTAGTTGAAATCATCGGTAGCTTCGCCAATAATAATCTCAAGACTATCGCCACTCATAAACCAGTATTGGAGTGAATATAGATTGGCTTCCAGCCAAACAATCGATGCTTCGGAAACTTCAAAAGCCCGCTTAGGGCCGGCATTCTGCTGTGTTATTACTCCTTCGGCTAGGTCGGGGGTTGGGCCCGGACTCACTGTAGTACAAAAGAAGCACTCATCGAGTGGCGGAGTATCGGGATCAATAGGAGTGCAGGCAAACAAACAGGAAAGTGCAAATAGGAGATGGTATTGTTTCATAGGTTTTAACTTTTGTATGATTGTTTATACGATCAATTATGGTTGGTGTTCAGGATGAGAGGGGAATGGCTTTGTTAATTTTTGTTTAATTTGTTTCGAAGCACATCATCGTGAATGAATCATGAGCGATAAAGAATATTTCTCTCATCTATATGAGATAGCAAGTCATCTGAATCAGGCTTTCTCATTACAGGTCGCTTTGCAGAAAGCCCTCGAACGGACGGTCAGCCTTTTACAATTAGAGACTGGCTGGGTTTGGCTGGTGCAGAAGGACAACCAGTCGGTCTATCTGGCGGCTTCCTACAAGCTACCGGCTGCTCTGGCCAATTATCCGGAGCGATTGTCGGGCTATTGTTATTGCATCCACAAATACCTGACCGACGATTTTCCGGAAGCCCGCAATATTAGTGAGATAACCTGTACGCGGCTGAAAGACATTCGGGTAGACACCCCCAATTTGAAGTTTCACGCCACCGTCCCCATCTTTGTGAAAGGCGAAAAGGCGGGATTGCTGAACCTGGTCAGTAAAGAAACCCAGCAATTGGATGAAAAGCAATTGGCCATTCTAAACACCATCAGCGAACTCATCGGTATTGCGATCGAACGCACCCGCCTACAAGAAACATTTGTCGTACATCAGGGCAGTCAAAAAAATGGTCTGCACGAAATATTGGAGCGGATTTTACAACCCCGGTTAGAGACACTTTTGTCACAATTAAATGGTCTTCGGGAAATGATGGGCCGAACAGATGAGGAAGTCATTCAAGCTCAGATTAGCCAAACAATTGAATTAGCGGGCGAGATGCATCGGCAATTGTCCCTGATTCACAGGGAGAATCAACGGGAATTGACAGACCGGTCAGCCGACAAGCATGTGGATACCGCTATCCGCTATCCGGCATCTCCACTAACCGGCAGAGAATTGGAGGTGCTACATTTGGTCAAAAAGGGATTTACAAACAAGCAGATCGCCGAACAACTTTTCATTACCGAACGAACCGTTAAATTTCACCTTTCCTCCATCCTTTCAAAGCTACACGCAGAGACCCGGACGGCAGCGGTCGATACCGCTCTGCGGAGGGGACTCCTTAGCTTAAGCTAGGGACACGGGCTGTACTTTAGTACAGGTTCTTTTCTAGTCATTGGTACGTTTTATGGGAGCCGGGCATGATGGATATTTGTGGCATCACCAACACAAATTATCATGTCAAAAAAATTCGCATTGATTACCGGAGGGTCCAAAGGTTTTGGATTTGCATTGGCCGAACAATTGGCCAAAAAAGGGTGGAGACTACTGATTACCGCCCGAAATGCCAGCCAATTGCTGGCCGCCAAACACCAACTCGTAAAGCTCACCAGTGTAGATGCTATCGCCGGTGACGTAAGAGATGAAGTTCATTTACTGGAATTGGCAGAATTCATCAAGACCGGGAATTGGCCAATCGATTTAGTGGTAAATAACGCTTCCACACTGGGCATTTCGCCCATGCAACCGCTACTTGCCCATTCCATTGAAGCGCTACATACGGTTTTGCACACCAATATGATTGCACCTATATCCCTGTTGCAGAAAGTCCATCCCCATTTCAGCAGTCAGGTCACGGTCGTCAATGTAAGCAGCGACGCCGGTAAAGAAGCCTACGAAACCTGGGGGGGCTATGGTAGTAGTAAAGCCGGCCTGGACCACATGACCGCCATACTGGGAAAAGAGAACCCCAAACATCGCTTTTACGCATTTGATCCAGGCGATATGCGCACCGATATGCACCAGCAGGCCTTTCCCGGAGAAGACATTTCCGATCGACCTCTTCCCGGTCAGGAAGCAGTACCGGCATTGCTGGAACTCCTCGAAAAAAAATTGCCCAGCGGACGATATTCCATTGAATCTCTAATCGAAGCATAATATGGCAAGTACCATCAATAATATCATACAATTCGAACCACCTGCTCAATTGTTATGCCCACAACCTACGGAGCAGCGCCAACTTCAAAGAGATGAAGCGCGATTGTTGGTGACCAATGGTGCTGGGCAAATATACCATGACAAATTTCAAAACTTCGATCGCTATTTGGCGCCGGGAAGTGTATTAGTGGTCAATACTTCGGCAACTTTGCCGGCAGCTTTCCCGCTAAAGTTGCCGGATGGTCAACCCGGCATGCTGCATCTGAGTACTCGATTTGCTGCGTTGGAATGGCTGATCGAAATACGGTCGATTGAAAAGCATAAAACGACTAGATGGCAAGGCGGCATGGCGGGGATGCGGTTTTCCCTGCCGGGAAATGTTGAAATCGTTTTAAAGGAACGGTTTTACAAAGATCGTTCCCTGTTGCACTTGTGGTTGGCTACCTTACACCTGGATGAAGATCCTATCAGTTACATGAATAAGTACGGGCAACCGATCAAGTACGTCCGACCGGACCAACCCTATCCATTGTCCTACTATCAAACTGCATTTTCTTTTCAACCGGGAAGCTCTGAAATGCCTTCCGCGGGTCGGGGATTTACCGAACCGCTGCTGCAGAAATTGATCCGTCGTGGCGTGCGCATCGTTCCTATTCTTTTGCACACCGGAGTATCCAGTTTGGAAGAGGACGAAAAGCCCTATCCCGAATATTTGGAAATTGATCCCTTATCGGCTTTACAGCTGAATACTGCCAAAGAAGATGGTCGTCGGGTTATCGCCGTGGGCACAACGGCCGTCCGTGCCATTGAAAGTGCGACTAATGACGAAGGAAGAGTCGAGGCTTTTCGAGGTTATACCAACTTGTTTATTGACGAAACCTACCGCATGCAGATTGTTAACGGATTGCTGACTGGCTTCCACGAACCACGGGCCTCCCATCTGCATATGCTGCAATCTTTAGCGGGTGAAGAACACATCGGACGGGCGTACGACGCGGCCATTGCCGGCCAATACTACTGGCATGAGTTCGGAGATTTGCACCTGATTTTGTAAGCTATGCCTTACTTCGCTTGTTTCCTCCATTATTACTATCTTCAAGTCATTCTATTCCCAAATTGATTATGAACCACATACCGCGTAGTAGACGGATATTTGAATTGACTGCAGCTGTGCTGACCGGAATCGGTAAATTGGTTTTGATTGATGTTTTGGACCAAAAACTTTTATTCATTGTTTTGGTCAGCCTTTTCTGGATGGGATATGTTGGCCACCGGTGGCGATCTGAGCCGGGAATATTAGCTTATTGGGGATTTACGAAGAAATCTTTTTGGGCTACTTTCTATTTGTTATTGCCCTATGCCGCCTTGGGAGGACTCTGTTTTTATCTCTACGGCTCGTACACTGGAAAAGGCATTATTCATTGGCACATCATACCGGTATTTTTGTTTTATCCGATCTGGGGAACAATCCAGCAATTCCTGGTGGTAGGGCTGGTCGCAGGCAACTTGACTGATTTGGAAGACAGTCGACTAACCAAGCCCTGGATCGTAATGATTACCGCCATTTTATTTTCGATCGTGCATTATCCCTCTTTGTTGTTAATTGTGGGAACTTTTGTGTTGGCCATCGTATATACCATTGTGTACATAAGAAACAGAAATCTTTGGGTGCTCGGTTTATATCACGGATGGCTGGGCTGCTTGTTTTACTTTTTTGCTTTGGGGCGTGATCCCTGGCTAGAGGTATTTGGATGAAGGTTTTTTTATCGGAAGTACCCTATCCTTTCGAAGGACAATATTGGCGGAAGATGAGGAAAAGTATTTTACTGATTTTAATGTTGACTAGTCTCAACCTACTTGCCCAGGAGGAAAAGGAGTCGGTGCCATTTTTTGCAGGCTTCTATGGCGCGTACGCGATTCAGCCTGGAGTCAAATTGGGAACCATCTTTAACATTAGAAAGTGGCAAAAAGACGAAGGTGTCGACCTGAAATCACGGAGTGTTTTCGTGAGTCCACAAGTTGGCGTATTTGTCCGACCAAAAAATCATACCAGTTTTGTATTGAATGTAGACATGGGGTATAATATAGGAGGAGCGAAAAGCCAAACCTATCTGGCTCCGGCAATAGGTTTGGGATATTTAGCTTCGAATCAAAGACTCAGTGCGACCGTCGACTTAAGCAGTGGAGGGGTTTCCGACACGAGTAATGAGCTGAGGCATTATTTTCTGCCAACGGTAAGTTTCGAATTTGGAAAGGCGGCGAAAGACAAGATTGGATGGTATTCCAAGTTCTCTTTCGGAAGAAAAGTATCATCCAGGCTGGAGAATTCTGCTTTTTTTGCCATCGAACTGGGAATGAAATTTATGGTAAACAGGAAGACATGATGACAAGAAAAGAATTCATAAAAAAGAGTGCTAAATTGGGAATGGGCTTTCCTTTTCTGTCCATGTTGCTGCAGTCCTGTACTAAAGAAGACGTCGTAGACCCTGGATTTGAGGTCAACTTTTCCGGGAAAGTGTTGATTGTCGGTGCAGGTGCTGCTGGACTCACTGCTGGCTATCTGCTTGACAGGAGTGGCGTTGATTTTCAAATTATCGAAGCTTCGCCTGTATATGGCGGTCGGGTAAAAAGGAGTATGGATTTTGCTGACTTTCCGATTGATCTTGGAGCAGAATGGATTCACGAAGATCCTTCTGTTCTGGCGAGGCTCATTAGTGATCCTTCCATCAATGCAAACATAGAAATCATCACCTACACTCCAGACACGGTGTATAACTGGAAAGACAATAGATTGAAGAAGCAGAATTGGGGAGGAAACTTTTACAGTGAATTCAAATTTAAGGATACCACCTGGTATGGGTTTTTCGAACGATACATCGCTCCGAACAGTCTGGATAAGATCGTTTACAATAGTCCCGTAAATGAAATTGATTATGCTGGAAGCAAAGTGATTGTTACGAGTGTAAACGGCGATACCTTTGCGGCTGACAAAGTGCTAGTAACCGTCCCATTAAAGATCTTACAAGAAGGCAGCATCTCCTTTGTACCGGATATTCCTTCGAAAAAGAAAGACGCCATCAATAGCATCGAAATGCCGGACGGGCTGAAAGTCTTTATTGAGTTTTCGGAAAGGTTTTATCCGGATATCCTCTTTACCGGTAGTTTGCTTAGTGAAATTAGCGCGGGAGATAAACTGTTTTACGATGCCGCATTCAGGAAAGATTCCGATCGAAATGTACTCGGATTGTTTACCGTGGGTGAAAAAGCATCTGTTTATACAACACTGACAAGTGACGATGAAATCATGGCGCAGGTATTAAACGAATTAGATACCATATTTGACGGTAAAGCCTCCCAATTCTACATTAAACACATCGTTCAGAATTGGTCAAAAGAACCCTTCGTTAAAGGTTCTTACGGCATCGATTTTTTAAATGACCAGGCTACAACGGTGGCTGACCTTACGGAACCGATTGACAACAAAATATTTTTTGCGGGAGAAGCTTTTTCTCTTGATAATGGCGCTACTGTTCCCGGGGCAGCAGAGTCTGCTTATGCGGCAATAGAAACCATGTTGCAATAGATGCATGGTGAAATGAACCGATTCAATGCTGAATTGAAAATCATTAGCTTCCAACTTCTACTCCACCTCCTTCTTAAGAATAAAATACCGTTTAGAAGGATCAATAACGGCACTCGGCATATCGGCCATTGCCTCGGAATTCAGAGACTTCAGTAAAAGGAAGTATTTCTTGTTGGTGCTCGTTAACAGGCCATCTTGCTCGATCCTGGTCTCTGCAGGCGATGGGCCTTCTGAGAAATCCGGAAGTTTTGGCGATTGCAAGTTCGAATTCGGCAAGGAACGAGCATGCAATTTAAAATCGAAATTCTCGGAAAAGCTTCGCTGGCCTTCCATCCAATTCTCATTCAAGAGCATGGACGATTGGGTTTGTGATTTCAAGAGGACAATGCAGGAGCATGACATGGCAAGGGCAATGAATACAATCCTGATTTTCATAGAATAGGCATTTGGTTTTGAAATAAACAGTCATAATAAAGAACGATGAAGTTCCTGAGACGTTGCTGCACACAAAACTTCTATCCCAATAAAGCTTTTTCCTGAGCGAACGGTTGTTGATACAATCGTTCGCCGGTTGCCTTATAGAATGCATTGGCAAAGGCGCCGATCGCGGGTGGTAATCCGGGTTCACCCAAACCAGTAGGGTCAATGCCGTTATCCACAAAGAAGGTTTCGATTTCCAATGGAGTATCCGATTGACGGATCAAATTGTAGGAATCGAAATTGTTTTGTTGAGGCACGCCATCCACGATGGTCAAGTTGCCGTAGAGTCCATGGCCAATGCCGTCTACGATTCCTCCTTCGATGATATTGCGAGCTCCTTCGGGATTGACAACAATACCGCAGTCGACCGCACACCAAACCTTCTGCAATTTGGGTTTGCCATTTTCCATGACCATATCCAATACTTGGGCAATATAGGAATTGTGGCAAAAATAGGCGGCAACACCCCGTGAAACGCCGGGTTTAGGTGTATTCCAATCCGATTTCTCCTTCACCAATCGAAGGACGCCGGCATACCTCTCCGGATCGTAATCATTCTTTTTGCCAACCGGATCATTAATGGCCCGCTCGAACAAAGCCAGACGGAAATCTATGGGGTCCTGGCCAGTGGCTTCTGCTATCTCATCCAGAAAGGACTGTTCGGCTCCGGCGATGAAGTTGGACCTCGGAGCACGCCAGGCGCCCGTGGAAACGTTGGATTCAACTGCTTCGTTTTCCGCGAGGTAATGATCGATGGTGCCGGCGGGAAAGCGGTTCGAGAAGACGGGGCCTCCGTGGATACCCACACCGTGTACATGAAAAGCAGTGAGTTCGTTTGCTTCATTCAACGCGGCCCGATATCTGACCTTGTAGGCGGGCCGGTAGGTACCGTTGCTCATGTCGTCTTCGCGGCTGTAAACCAGTTGAACCGGAGCTTGAACTTGTTTGGAAATCAATGCTGCCTCAAGTCCAAAATGACCGTACAGACGACGTCCGAAACCTCCTCCCATACGAGTCATCATAATGGAAACTTTCTCTGCGGGGTAGTCAAGTGCTTCCATAATGGCATTGGCTGTTCTTTCCGGCGTTTGAATGGGGCCGACCAAGTGTGCTTTTTCGGAGGTCACGTGTGCGAAGAAGTTCATGGGCTCCATTGTATTGTGGGGTAGAAATGGTGCCGAATAGGTTCTTTCAATAACCTTTGCAGCATTTTTAAAGGCATTTTCGGGATCACCATCGCGACGTTGTGCTTTTTTCGCTCCTGCTTCCAGCATGGCCGACATCTGCCGCTCGTGATCTTCTGAGTTCTCTGCTTTCGTATCCCATTCCCACTCGATCTTCAGCGCTTTTTTCGCTTTCATCACTTCCCAGGTACTTTTGCCTACAATGGCTACCAGGTCGGTAAAAGCAAAGGTGTTGGGCCGGGCCTTTCTCAATAGTCCGGTGTCGATGGAAAACACGTCGATGATTCCCGGCATTGCCTTAGCGGCTGCGCCGTCGACCGACTTCAGTTTCATGCCAAAAGCCGGTGCGTGTTCGACCATGGCGATCAGCATGCCGTCCTCCCGGTAATCAAGGCCAAATAGCGGGGCTCCCATTACAATTTTCTTACCGTCCACATTTTTCGTGGCCGTTCCGATAATCTTGAAATCTTTCGGGTCCTTTAGTGTCACTTCTTCCGGTACTTCCATGGCGGAAGCCGCGGATGCTACATCACCGTATCCGATTGACCGGCCGGACGCAGAATGGTGAATCACTCCTGATTCCGTAGTCAATTCTCCAACCGGCACCTGCCATTGTTGGGCTGCTGCATCCAAGAGCACCTTTCGCGCTGCAGCTCCGGCCGTTCGCAAGCTATTCCATCCACGCCGGATCGAATTACTTCCACCGGCGACCTGGCGCGTGAAGTCGCTGGTATTCAAACCCGCTTGTTCTACCAGTACATTTTTCCAGTCTACATCTAATTCTTCTGCCACGATCATTGGCATGGAAGTCTTTACATTCTGACCAATTTCCGGGTTGGGAGACTGGATGGTCACTACGCCATTTTCGCCGATCTTAATGTAGGCATTCATTTTGTACCAGGTATCCGGCATGGCTAAGATCTCTTCCTCAATTTCAGCGGCTGTGCAGCCGGTGAGCCAACTAAATCCCAGCAGCATACCACCACCGGCAGCAGTGGATACTTGTAAAAAAGAACGTCTGTTGTATTTTGTTTTGATGCGTGTCATAATATTCGGTTTATACCTAAAAATACAAAAAACAAAGCCATTTTATAACCTTGGTTCAAATAGATGGCAAAGCAGTACTGCAGCCAAAAGCGGAATCATCCCGGCTGGATGCTGTTCGTGGACTATTTACGGCCATTCATCTATTTTACCCTTCTAATCCGCTCGATACCTGTAACTTTAGCCGCTCAAAAGGAGTACCGATAAAAAATAGTATATTATGAAGACGTTGATTACACTTGCTATGGTTGTACTGGGATTGTACTGCCAAGCCCAGACTGGCAGTATTCGAGGCCAAATTACGGATAGCGATGGAGCCGCAGTTGCATTCGCTAATGCAGCATTATACAACGGCGCAGACAGTACCCTGTACAAAGTGGAGGTAAGTGACGATGCTGGTGTTTTTCATTTGCAGGCTATTCAAGCCGGCAATTATTTTCTCAAAATTACTTATGTAGGGGCCAATGACTTGACAAAGTCTGACATCGTGCTTGCCGATGGAGAGCAGCTGGATCTGGGCGCATTGCAAATGGGACAGGGAGCCATTGAGTTGGCGGCAGCGACCGTCAAAGCTTCAAGGGTCATGGTTGAAATAAAGCCCGATAGAACCGTTTTCAATGTTCAGGGTACAATCAATAGTACTGGTTCCGATGCCATTGCACTATTACGCAAAGCACCCGGGGTTACGGTCGACAACAATGACAACATCAGCGTCCTGGGACGAGCAGGAGTACTACTTTACGTGGATGGGAAAAGACTGCCCCTCACCGGCCAGGATTTGACCGATTATCTCCGGAATCTGCCTGCGGATCAAATCGATCGTTTTGACATCATATCCAGTCCGGGGGCCAAATATGAAGCGGAAGGTAACGCTGGCATCATCGATATTCGATTGAAGAAAGACAAAAACCTTGGGGCCAACGGCACAATCAGTTCTACCTATAGCCAAGGGAGATACGGCAGAGCCAATGCCAGTGCCAGTGGCAATTACCGGAATAAGACACTCAATGCTTTTGCCACTTTGGGATTTGCCGACAATGAAGGCTATCACAATATGGCTTTTCAAGGCTTTCAGAATGGTCTGATTCTCAATGAAACCAATAATAGCATTTTCGGCTCTGAAAGTTACAATGTTCGATTAGGGACGGATTTCTTTTTGTCGGATCATCATACCGTGGGCTTTCTCGTTTCCCATCGGAATACCAATAGCGATGGACGTAATCGCAACCGGATCGGCATTTTGAATCAAGAAACACCGAATACGATTGACAGCGTTTTGCTGGCAAACAACACCAGCGAAAATCAACGGATGCAATCAACATTCAACCTCAATTATGGGTTTGACAATAAAAAGGGACGGACGATTAACATCGACCTTGATTACGGGCGCTATGAAAATGATAGCCGACGCTTCCAGCCCAATCAATATTTCAATGCAAATGAAACCGAAGTTTTAACGGAAGTGATCAATGCCTTTGATACCCCTACGAATATTGACATTTATACCTTTAAATTCGATTTTGAGGACGACCTTTGGGGCGGAAAATTGGGTATTGGCTCCAAGCTGAGTCGCGTGGTATCCGACAATACATTTTTGTTTTTCGATGTGATAAGTGGAGTCAATAATCAAAACAACCAATTGTCCAACCTATTTGAATACGATGAAAATGTCTACGCCGGTTACATCACCTATGCCCATTCCCTGGGTAAAAAGTGGAACTTTTCAGCCGGACTCCGGGCAGAGCAGACAGATGCTACTGGCCGACTCGAAGCTTTTTTACCCGAGCTTCAGGAGCCACCCGTAGAACTCAATTACCTAAGTTGGTTCCCCAATGCCGGTCTTACCTGGCAAGTTGCACCACAGCACAGCCTCGCCCTGAACTATGGCCGCCGTATCAACCGTCCCGATTACAATGTTCTGAATCCGTTTAACAACCGCCTGAGTGAACTTTCTTACGAAAAAGGAAATCCATTTCTGAGGCCGGAAATTGTCAATAACGTCGAGTTGGGCTACACCTTGAATTACCGCTACAACTTCAAGTTAGCCTACAGTAAGACGGTCGACCAGATCACCCGTCTGATTGCACCCGACGAGATTGATCCGCGTTCCAGTTTCATCACCTGGTCTAATCTGGCTAGCCAGACGATCATTGGGTTAAATGTGAGTGCCCCCGTGCAGATCACTAAGGGCTGGAGCGCTTATTTCAATGCCAGTGCATCTCACTTGGACA
>JANQRV010000130.1 GCA_028284395.1 Saprospiraceae bacterium | reverse complement strand
CCGGTGGCAGGAAAAACCAAGACAATCGTAGTAATCCCGATCCGGTCTGTAATAGATTAAAATTCTCCAAGGTCATTGTCGGCAACCTTAAATCCACGACCGTATCTAATAAAAGGCGATTTTCATCCCACTTCAATCCCCATTCCATTCCTACCACACCCGAAAAATTAGTAGCGGACAGATCAATACATATTTCCTCCCCGGGATTTGCGGATAAACTGGGAATTTGAAATCCAACGCTAGTAATATCCTGGGAATGGAGAATGGGCGAGTAAAAAAGAAAAAGAAGAACAACTACTACGAAAGGTCTTTGCATTAATCTAGTTTTTGAAATTAGGATAATCAATTGAGAAGTGCTGGTCGTCACATGTTGGAAAATCATTGGTTTGCAGAGAATAGTCCGCTCCTCTGCTTAAGACGGAGTATCGGTCCGGTAAAGATAGTAGAAAAGGCAGGAATATGTGTTAAAATGCATTGAGCGCATCGAAATTGTTCTGTTGATAAGGGACCTTCAGGAAGTCCAGCGACCCCGGTTTCACCCGGATCATAAATAGGTAGGTGCCCCTGGTAGGTTGCCAGTCCATACTCATTTCCCAGCAGTGTAAGTCGCGTCGGAAACCTACCGAAGGATAAGTGAGGCTTTTCCGAACAAAATCGTAACCGATTCGACCAATTTCAATGTCCCAATTTCCCGTCAGTTTAAAGCGACCATTGACGTCAATCGAATTAGTTGACAACCGAAAGGATTCAGAAGCGGTGGGCGATTGATCCCATCGCATCACGAGATTGTGTCGAATACTGAAATTCTCAAATAAGCTTAAGAAGTCCTCCTCCTCAGGGCCTTCCTGCCTTCGGCTACGGCCACGTTCACGACCAAAACCACGGGTGCGATCCCTTCCAACACCGAGTTCTTCGGTTTCATCCCCCCGTACATCTTCTACGAATTCTTCTTCCTTGCCCTGGAAAATCTCCCGGATCTTACCAACCGTAAGGTTCGTACTAAAATTAGCGCTTGCATCGACAAACCGAAGCAATTTCCCATTCGCCCGCCAATGAGTTTTATTGATCCGACGATTGAATTCATCGACTATATATGGATCAAAGCGGCCGCGTAAGGACAGGGTAGTCGCTCCTTTAAAGAATCTCGCCGTTCCCCCTACCAATACCTGACTCCACTTCAAGGTGTCGGCTGCGAAGTTGTAGCTACCATTGATGTTAATGTTGTTAAAGAGCTTAATCTTTCGTTCGGTGGAGTCTTTCTTTGAAAAGATCTTCGCTTCGAAAATATTGGTAATCGAATAGGTGAGGGAAGCCTGCCGTCCGGTTGCCGAAGGCTTACCGAAGATACCGCCGTCGAAGATGCTGTATTGCTCTACACCATCTACCCGGTCCGGATTTTCCACAAAATCATACCAACCCCGCTCCGGGCTCAGATAGTCCGGAGAGAAACTAACGCCAATACTTGGCTTGATCACATGCCGCAATCCACGCAACCACCCTTTTTTGAAAAGCATCGTACCAAAGATCTGGGTGTTCAAGCTCATACCTGCCGACATTTGGTAAAATCGATCAAAACCACCTCGCCTAAATTCATCGACCTCGGAGGTAAAGGTTGTATCGTATACCACCTGCACTTCAGTGGAGTCGTTGTTAAAAACGATCATGGAATCGACCTGCATGTCGGTCAATAATTGCTTCCGAATCGTATTTCCATACCATACTTCCCGGTAACTGAATGTGGGGTTGAGGTTAAAGTATTTCAAGATTTTGAAGGAAGTTGCTGCTGCAGCATTGTGTTGAATACCGAATTGTGCTTCATCCAAAGTCTGTTGCGAAAACAGGGTGGTATCCGTAGCTCTGAACTGGTTCCGGATATCATTGGAATACCGAACATTGATGTCCTCATACCACTTCTTCTTCCCTCCCTTATTGCTGCGGAAGGGATAAAGGGTCTGCGTCCGAAACTGCACATTCGGAAAATTAATGTTAACCACTCCGGTGGCGGTATTCTGGTTGTGGGTAAAACTGGCATTCATGGTAACGGGAATATCTTGCCAGCGTTTGCTATAACTCAGGTTGGAACTCAACTGGTTCTGCAATACACTCCTTGCATCGTTGTAATTTCGGCTTTGGAAATCGTTGGTTTGAATATTGATCGATCCATTAAATTGGCGAGTTGGATGTGCCGTAGCTGCCTGAGAATGCGACCACCGGAATGCAAAAGAAACATCCGGTTGAAAGGAACCATCTGCAGCTTCGGTTCGAAGACGGCTGTACCCTAAACTAAAGTTGCCGTTGTATTTGTATCTTTTTCGGTACTGAGAACGGGCATTGACCCGCCATGAACCCTTCAGATAGATGTCCATCGTCGTAGTGAGGTTGAAGTGATCGCCCAGAGGAAAATACCAACCGACCTCTCGCAAACCAAAACCCAGTGCCGGAGAAAATTCAAAATCATTCGGAAATATGAGGCCAGTTTGTCGCCCGGATGAAAGCGGGAAAAAACCAAACGGCAGCCACAGAGGAGTTGGCACGCCCATAATTTCCAAGTTAGAGGGCCCCACTACTACCAATTTATTGGGCACGACCTTTTGCTTACGACTGCGGATCCCGAAATGAGGAACCTCGTGCGTACAGGTCGAAAATATAGCATCTTGGCTGTAAACAATATCATTACGATCAATCGAGTCCTTACCGGCATCGCTTACAAATTTAGATCTACTTCCGAGCACCACTACATCGCTCTGCGTCGTTCGGACATCGTAGACTACTCCTTTTTGGCTCTTGAAATTGTACTTCATACGCTTTGCCGTGAACGTCTGGGCACCGTCCTCAAATTCGGGAAAGCCTTCCATTTTACCGGTTGTATCATTGGGCATTCCCTCCGCAGTGACGATGTTGCTCTCCCAATCGAAAATGATATAATCCGCTTTAAGATGGATGGTGGAATATTTGACTTCCGCATCGCCGTAGAGGTGGATCTTGCCGTTGGCGATGTCGTAGATCATAGAGTCTACAGCACTGTAATCAACCGGGGCATCGAGCGAATCTTTCGACAATCTGACACTACCGTTAAATGGAACAGAATTTGTAGTATTATTTATCGTTGTATCGGTGGCAATAGATACGGCCATGGAATCGTTTTGGGGAGTGATACCCAAAACTTTAGTGCTATCTACTCCATTAATCTGGGCTGCCAACTCACAGAGCCCCAGCAGGAAAAAAAGCGATATTTTTATTTTCAGTTTAATAATTGTCCTTTATCTCAACCTTAGTTTATGCACTTTATTGCAATTGTACTAACAACGATCATTTCCAACACTTTGACGCTACCGAATAATGGGATTAACCCTTTATTATCATTTCCCGCTCCCACTTTAAGTTTGCATTCACCATCACCAAGCATTGAAAAATCGGACAAATTTAACCAACGAAATAACAATTACCGCATAAAAACAGTGGTTATTGATGCCGGCCATGGCGGCAAGGACCCTGGTTGCTCAGGAACTTCTACCCTGGAAAAGAATATCGCTTTGTCGATCAGCAAAAAGTTAGCCGCAGTCATGCGGGCCAAATATCCCGACATCCGCTTCATACTCACCCGGGATAAAGACGTATTCATCCCCTTGTACAAACGAGCGGATATTGCCAATAAAAATGATGCGGATTTATTCATTTCCATTCATTGCAATGCGACGGCAAGCCGCAGTACCACTGCCGTAGGGACTGAAACTTACGTAATGGGGCTACACACGGCCCAGTACAATTTAGATGTCGCCAAAAGAGAGAATGCCTCGATTCTATGGGAGGATAATTACCAGGAGAACTACGATTACGACCCCAATTCACCCGAGGGTCACATCATGTTAAACATGTTTCAAAACGCATTTCTAGAACAAAGCATTCTCTTTGCCGAGCACGTAGAGAATAACTTTCGAGCGGTAGCCAGACGCAAAAGTCGAGGTGTAAAACAAGCCGGGTTTGTCGTGCTGAAGTCAACTACAATGCCCAGCGTTTTGATCGAAACTGGTTTTTTGAACAACCCTACTGAAGAGCAGTACCTTTATACGGCGGAAGGTCAAAATAAGATCGCTCAGTCGATTCTGACGGCCTTTGAGACCTATAAACGCACCGTAGAAGAAGAAAATTTTCAGTTATCGGATGGCCAACGATCTCCACAACCACTTGCCTATTCCGCACCTAAGCCGGTTAAAAACAATACTTATTCTGCACCTAAAAAAGTAAGTCCACCACCGCCCAAAAAGGATCCGGTGCCACTCTATCGGCCTGGTAGTCGGACCAGGCCAGCTGGTAGCGAAAGGACCATTGATTTTCGACGCGACAACCCCATGAAGAGGAGCCAACCGGTGGTAACAGAAAAGAAAGCGCCAATTCCTAAATCCAGCTCGGGGGGAAGTCAGATCCAGTTCAAGGTGCAAATAGCTGCTTCGCCATCCCCAATCAATACCAGTCTTGCAAAGTGGAGGTCCCTGGAATATTCGATCGAAATGATCAAAGAGGACAATCAGTACAAGTACCAGGCCAGGAATTTCCAGTCTTTTGACCAGGCTGACCGAGCCAAAACCAAATTGCAGTTAACGGGTTTTCCAGATGCATTTATTGTAGCTTATAAAGCTGGCCAGCGCATTCCACTTCCGGTTGCCAAATCCGAATTGGGGCTTTATTGACCCGCTATACAACTCTTTGTCGAAAGACGTGTTTTTTGAGTATGTTTACCTTATTTTTGCACTTTTTACAAATTATGAAAAGAACATGTCCAACGAAGTAAAGATTGCTCTTCTGGCCATAGCGGCCCTCGCCCTCTCCTACTGGGGATATAAATTCATTATTGGCAAGAACGTACTGGTCAAATCCAACCTGTATTACGTGGAGTATCCCGACGTGGATGAATTAATGATGGGAACATCCGTTACGGTTAGTGGCGTTCGCGTGGGAAGTGTCGCTAGCATCGACCTGATGAAAAATGAATACGGCAGAGTATTGGTTACCCTCGATCTGGATAAAGATATGAACGTGCCAAAAGATGCAAGGGCCGTTCTCCTACCCAAAGGTTTTATGGGTGGTAAAGTAATCAAACTGGTTTACGACAACCCGTGCAATGGTGCCGGCTGTGCCAAGAGTGGCGATTACCTCCAAGGTCAAACCTGGGGAATGGTCGAATCGATGTTGGGGGAAGGTGGTCTGGAAGGGTACATGGAAATTGTGAAAGATGGTCTGGAAGAGGTATTTGATACCATCAATTCTACTTTGCTGGGAAGTGAATCTGACTCTCCACTCGCCCAAAGCGTGAAAAAGCTGGATAGTACCTTAGAAAATCTCAAGTCCGCAAGCTTTCAGTTGGATCTCACTATGAGAAAATCCGGCGGCAAAATTGACGGAACGCTGGACAACTTGTATTCCTTAACGGGTTCGATTGAAAAGAAATCCGACAAGATCGGCAGCATCATCGACAATGCAGATCAGTTGAGCGGTCAACTGGCGGAAGCCGATCTTAAAAAAACGATGAACGAAGTAAATGCTTCAATTGCCAGTTTGAAATCTACCTTGACCGCTGCTGAAGAAACCGTCAATGGCCTCAATAATGTAATTGGGAAGATCAACAATCAGGAAGGCACGCTCGGTAAATTGATGGGTGATGAAAAGCTGTACAACAACCTCAATAGTATGACCTATCGCCTCGATACCCTTATGAATGATTTTCAGGAAAGGCCCTATCGATATATGCCCCTTAAATCACGAAAGAAGGTAAAACGTTTTGACCGACAAGATGCTGCATCTACCAGTAATTAGTCGATTGTTATACTTAAAGAGCGACCAGCCTATTCGTCCATAGGCTGGTCGCTTCTCATTCCATTCTTAAGATCATTTCTTCTGACCGGCAAACTTGGCCCGGTAATGCTTTTCCCACCTCACGTTTAAAGGCACGATCAATACTGCAGGAAGGATCCAGAAGATCCACTGATGTTCGAATTCCGGCAACCATTTTGGCATGTTATTGACCAGGAAGGCCGTAATCAATGCTATGTAAGAACCCAACATGCTGCCCATATGTGAATACCACCACCACATGCGATCTTTGCGTTCTGTCTCGCGAAAAATTCGGATATCCCTAACGGCCGAAGCGGTAGATAACCAACCGAAAGCGCCGCTGAGTATGGCCATTGCCCAATTTCCGTTGAAAATGACCCACAAACCATAACCCAAAAGGCAGATACCAGAAGTTAACAGCAGTATGGCTGCTACCCAATCGAACCATTGCTCCGTTCCGGGCTCTTTTCTTTTGGTGGCCCTCATCCCGGAAAAGGCAGCATAAAAACTGAGAATGGCAATGACCATCAGGAAAAAATTGTACCGTACAAAATACAGGATCAGTAAAGCACTGATGAATAAGTACGCCATTGCCAAAACATAACCTTTCCCGACACCACGATGCAAGGGTCCTCCCTTTTTGCTGACCATTGCAACAATGCCAAGAAGAAAACTAATCAGTCCCGATAATACATGGGATGAAACCAAGAATGATGAAATATCCATTTTGTACCTTTTATTTTCAAATGTAGAAGGGCCAGAAGTTGTTGGCAAGGTGAAGCTTGAAACTTGGGGTGAATTGCAGCGTATTTGGGGTGAATATGAAAGAAGTCGCTCAGCTAAACTTCAAGTCTTATGAAAGAGCCGAACTATTTGTTCACTGTATTTCTTGGAAACAGGGATCGTTTCGGAAGTGCCGATCAGTTGAATGTGTAGTTTTTGATGGTGTTTCTTAATGGCCTGAACCCGCTTGATGTTGATCACAAAAGATCGGTGGCAACGGTGCATCGAGGTATTGGCAACTTGTTTTTCAAGTTTTGAAAGGCTGGTGCGGATCATTTCTTTGCACACTCTTTCTCCTTCCAGGTAAAAGATCAGCACATAGTTATCCTGAGCCTGTAAATACAGCACTCGCTCCAATTCCAATTGCACCTTCTCTTTCTTTCCTTCTCCAAGGAAGATGACAAAATCCTTTTTTACCGTTGCATCGAGCAAGTTCTGCTTTTCCAATAATTCTGCCGTTATTTCTTGTTGCTTATTCCTGTAAGAAGTGATCAGGAAGAATGAGATCGGGACCAAGCCGACCAGCCCCGTGTACAAAAAGACATTAAGGAAATCCAGCAGATCCATGCTGATTATCTGGTAACCACGTAGCAATTGATTGTATACAATGTTGCCCAACGTGATAAAAAACAATTTTAAAGCAATTGTAACGATAAAAACTTGGTGCTCTTTGCAATACTTCAAAATGGGCTTCTCAAAAAGAAGATCCACCAGGATACTGGTAATAAAGGTAACGACGCCAAAACCCACGACCAGGTAAAAGGTAGTCCAGGATTGGATACGGATTTGAAAAGGCTGAAAAACCAGCAGGAAGGTTGCCACTAAAATACCTGCCGTGGCCGATGACTTCAGAGTTTTGACAACACGATCCAAAAATTCTAGTAGTTTACGTTGTTGGTCAATGAAAGAACGGGAAGATGAGCTAAAGCCATCTCCCCGTTGCAATCTAATATCTTTTTCCGGGATTTAGAAGTTGTATCCAATAGCTATGGTAGCACTGGGAAATATACCCCCGTCACTATCAAATCCGATGTCATTAACATCGCTTCCGTTGAGGGAAATGTAGTTTGGCCCAATGCCGAGATCCAATACGACGCCGCTATCCCATAACCATTGATGACCAATTTCGGCTCCAAATGAAAAAACGCTGTAATTGAGGTCATCCACGCCGCCAAAATTGAAGTTGACTTGGGGGTTGATGTAAAGACCGGCCGGAACGGCCTTCTTGGCGTGGGAAAAATAGAATCGATAGGCACCGCCTATTCCAAAAGCATTGACATCCACACCAAACGTACGATAAGTATAACTTACGCTGGCGAGAACACTAGATTTTTCATTGAGCACTTTTTCGTAGGTGGCATTCAAGTTACCAAATGCCAATCCGATGGGGCTTGTCTTGATGATGTTGTCCTGTGCGTTTACGGCTACCACGGTCATAATAGCCAATGAAAGGGTCAATAAGAATTGCTTCATTATATAATATGGTGTTTGGTTACAAATGGAAAAATAAGCCTTGGTCTAGGTACTGCTATTTGGTAAGTCCTGATTGGAGGTAGTTTTTGCTCTCAATTGATTGTTCATTCAATGTAGCACTTTAACAGAGACCGAGCCTCTTTTTTCGATTAACAGCCAATATATTTCGCTAAAGTATCTCTATCCAACGATATTTACCTCAGGTTCCAATCGAATGCCAAACTGCTCTTCAACGCTGTTACGAATTTTTTGAGCCAAGGCCCAGATCTCTTCGCCGGTACCTTTTCCAAAATTTACCAGGACCAGTGCTTGATGTTCATATACGCCAACATTTGCAAATTGCTTGCCTTTCCAACCGCAAGCCTCAATTAACCAACCAGCTGGTATTTTTTTATGGTTAGCATCAGCCGGAAAATGCGGCAACTTCGGAAACTTTCTGACCAGCGTTTCAAAGAATGAATTTTCAATAATGGGATTTTTAAAAAAGCTACCGGCATTTCCAATTTTCTTTGGATCTGGCAATTTTTGTGTCCGGATCCGGATGACGGCATTGCTGATGTCTCTAATGGTAGGAGTAAAAATCTTTGCATTGGCTAGAACATCCCGAATAGCTCCATAGGAAATATGGAGTAGATGCCTTGTCTTGGTCAGTCGCAAATAAACTTTGGTAATGCAATAGAGTCCCTTGAGAGATTGCTTAAAAATGCTGTTGCGATAATCGAATTGACAGTCTGTTCGATTGAAAGTATGAAGTTGCCCCGTTTTCAACTCTATTGCTTCCAATTGGTGGAATACGTCTTTCAATTCCACTCCGTAGGCTCCGATATTTTGGATGGGAGCAGCCCCCACTCTACCGGGAATGAGGGAGAGATTTTCGACGCCGCCGAGGTCGTGATCGATGCACCATACTACAAATTCGTGCCAGTTTTCGCCCCCTCCGACCGCTATGATCGCCGATTCTTCATCTTGCCAATGGATGGTTTTTCCCTTAATCGAATTTTGCAAAATGGTACCGGGGAAGTTACCGGTAAAAAGGATATTGCTGCCACCTCCCAGGACCAACACCGGTTGGGGTGGTGAATGCTTTAAGAAAGTACGCAATTGCTCCGGGCTCGACACTTCCAGGAAGTATCGAGCCCGTGCAGCAATTCCAAAGGTATTTAGATCTATTAAAGGATGGTTCTCTAGTAAGGTCATGCCGCGAGGACATATTTAATCAGGAGTACCAGTAAAATACTGACGACCAGGCCAAAGAAAATTTTCCCAAGATCGAGTCCCAGCATCTTCCAGGTTTCTTTGGCAACTTTCTTGTCCAGACGATAGCGCACTGCAATCTCCCGACCCGCTAGTAATCCGATGAATACCCAGGTCGTACTCATGGGTACATTATTGAGTTCTTTAAAGAAGAAAAGAACGAAGCCATAAATAGCATCAATGATGGTAGCCGAACGGATGTCGACGGTATTGGTTTTGGCTTTCACGATTCCCTGAATCGCACCTCCACCTTGAGCGAAAATATACGCCAACATGCCCAGCAGAATAATCAAGGAAATCGCCAGCTCTCCCCCTCCCAGGTCCCGGGGCAAATAGACGTAAATATTGGCAAAATCCTGAATCAGCCACTGCGACCATAACCAACCGGTGGACAACCACTGTAAAGGCACCCAAATGCGACGCTCTTGCTCAGAAACTTCCGTTTCAATGAATCGCTTCTCCACCGCCTTTGTGATCAAAATATACAGAATGATGGCGGCCCCGAAGGCTACCAGGTAGCCCATCATGGATTTAGTCACCATGCTGGTGAGGTTCTTCTCGTTGAAAAAGGTGAGAATCAGGAAAGAAGTACTGACTGGGATTCCCGTCCGGGTCAGGGCCATCAACACAAATGGGGGCAGAATATAATACCAGGCAAAAGGATCGGGCAGTGGATATTTTTCCAACCGGTTGTAAGAAACATCTCCGCCGTAGGAATACCAGCCGTATACCAAAGTCACCGTCAGAATACTACCGGCAAACAACCACAAAACGTACCAGGGTCTATTCTCATTTGAACTCAGAAAGGTACCGAGTGTCTGGATACTGTCATTACCTACTACCGAGTAGCCGGCCAGGATAAATCCTAGCCACATGAGGATCAGGGTTGGGTCCATTTTGTGGTTATTATGTTTGCTTTAAAAGTACGCTTTAGAATTGCAAAGTACAAAGATTCATTGGGTTGTTTTCAGCACCTTGATCCACTCATCAACAAGATGTAATATAATGGATATAAATTATCCCGGACCTCCGCCAAGCAGGGGCCCGGGATGACTTCCCATCAATAAAATTGATCGACCTAAATGCTTTCAGGTCACAGTATTTATCTAACTGTATAGGAAAGGCTCAAGCCAATTGATCGCCCGATGGTATATCTGGAATAGATAAAATCCACATCCCGAAAAGACGATGCTTCCTGGTATTGAGCATCCAAAATGTTGTTAATTGTCAATTTAGCAGAAAAACTGGGGGAAAACTCCTTGCTGAACGAGAAGTCTAATTGGCCACGGCCTTTTTCAAAAATGTCCGGGGTCCCTTCTAGCCCTACGTAGGCCAATCGATCACCAAAAAAATTGTAGGCCAAGATCGCATCAATACCGCTGTCCCGATCCAAATATCCCAAATTGGCATTTAAAATGAAAGGGGATTGTCCCTGGAATTGTCTGGTATCTTCCCGAGAGGGATCGACCTCCTGGATAATTCTCAATTCCGTAGCATCGATGTCCACAACAGATTGAATAAGAGAAACATTGGTACCAAAGCGGAAATTCTGCAGAGAAGGATTGAGAAAACTAAGGCTTTTACGAAATTCAAATTCAATGCCATATACCACCGCCTCATCTACATTTCGGAAAATAAATTCCGGGTTGGAAGCAGGGTTGAAGGCTTTTACGATTGGATCGGTGAATTGTTTGTAATAAGTACTAACCGCTATGAGTTCACCTGGGTTAAAAAACCATTCCCAACGCAAATCAGCATTTAAGATCCTCGTTCTTTGCAACTTGGGATTTCCGAGAAAGATCGCACCACCGATGAAATCAAACGACTCGAAGGGAGCCAATTCTCTCATATTTGGCCTTGCAATGGTGTTGCTGTAAGAACCTCTCAAATTCATGTCTTCGGTTAGCGCATAAACAAGGCTTACTGACGGTAGTAGATCCAGTTGTTCAATATCACCTATCCGGAGAGAATCCGCAAGATTCTCATCTGCACTTTCTACAAAAATATCCGTGTTTTCCAGCCGGGCGCCACCGATGAATTTCAAGCGTTGCGTCAGTTGGAAAGTCCCCATAAGATAGGTTGCCCAGATATTGGTCTCCCCTTCGTAATTATTCCTAATTCTGGAATCGTTGTCGACAAAGTTGCCAATGACATTTCCGACGACATCCTGCCCGATAATTCCCGAATTACTTTCGGCAAAATAGGCATCGACATCACCGCCGACATCATTCAATTGTTGGAAGATCGAATTAAAGTTGGGTGTTATGGCGTACCGGAATTCTTCAAAGTCTCGGGTCTTCCGGAAGCCGAATCCACCAAATTTGATTTTATTAGCCTTACTCCCCGATTGGAGAATGGGAATGGTAACATCGATTTTTCCTTCGACCTGTTCATCATCGAGGGTCCGGAAAAAGTGGTTGGGAAAATCGTAGTTCGCCTGGGAGATCGAATAGCGATTTCGTTCCGGATCAAAATCGTTGGCAAAAAAACGAAGGTCGGGCTCATCCTGAGAAGAATTGGACAAGCCGGCTTTCCACTCGATCTTCACTTTCGAAGTATCTCCGACGGCATGTTCTCCGCTGAGTTGGTAATTGATGAGTTCTCTTTCCTTAAAGTGAAGTGTTCGGGAAAGAAATATTTCAGGTGCGAATATGTCGAAAGTTTGATAAGTTCCTTCTTGGATCCGGGAGATGATATCCGTGTTGTGGTTGTAAATGGCATTGAAAGACAACTTGTTTCCGTTGCCGATTTTATAGGAGAGCCCTACCAGGCCACCCACAATGGGATTTTCAGCACTTCTAGTATCCTTTAGGTCGTAATTGGGGTTTAGAGACTGTGCAGACGAACCTTCTAATGTCCAGGTGGCCTGGACACCATCGTCATAATGGCGATAACTGTTCTTGTAATTGATGGCAAATAAAAACCCGAGTGGGTTACTTCCCAGGTTGAATTGGTTACCGAGCGAAAGTGCAAAACCATGATCTACCGGAACGCTCTTGAAAGACGGCACAAACTCGCGACTAAAAGAGTTTACTGCCTGATCGACCAAAGCGGCAGTTTCATCTTCAAATTGAGCCAAAATCGGAGCGGTCGTATTCAATACTTCTCTTACTTTCGGATCATCCAGGATGGCCGGCCGAGCCCGGCTTCCATCGTCATAACCTAACCAATCGGTATCACCGCCGATTTGCGTTAGGAAATTATCGATGAACGAACTTTGCGTGTTATAGGAAACAGAAGTCGTAAAACGCAGTGAGAACGCTTCCGGAAAACTCTTGGTTTTGATGTCGACATTTCCTCCGGTAAAGTTTCCGGGTTGGTCTGGTGTGAAGGTTTTTGCAGTAATAATGTTATCCAGAAGATTAGAGGGGATCAAATCCAGTTGAGCACTATTTCGGTAGGGATCGGTGCTGGGGATTTGTACACCGTTCAATTGGGCCGTCGAATAGCGGTCTCCCAATCCACGGACGTAAATGTATTTGCCATCCTGAACGGTTGCTCCCGTCACCTTTTTCATAGCGGCGGCGGCATCTCCCACCCCATAACGCGCCATTTCCTGTGAAGAAATTCCGTCTTGAATCTTGTCTGATTTTCGCTGCAACATTAGGAGGGCATTTTCCGTCCGCTCAATAACTTTGGCTGTAACTACGACTTCCAAATCTATTTCGACGGCGGCATCTCCAAGCGCTACATCCAGAAAGGTAGTTTCATCCGCTTTGATTTCTACTTCCGTAACTTTCTTATCCTGATATCCAATGTAACTAACGGCGATGGTATAAACACCCGGTTCCAGAGTAAACTGGTATTTACCGTCAAAATCGGTAGAGGTGCCTGTCGCGGTGCCATCCACGACAACGTTGGCCCCAATTAAGGTTTCACCCGACTCGGAATCAGTAATGGTTCCGCTGATAAAGCCCTGCCCCATCACTCCCGAAGCAAAAAAAATGCTGAGAAGGGTGACAAATAGATGTCTCATAAAACTAGGATTGATTGGATCAATTGAAAAAAGCCTAAGCTAAACAAATTTTGTTTGGCTTAGGCTAGAAATTATAAGCTAATTTACAATCTTAAAAATTTCAATTATTTAGCGACCATTACTTTTCTGGTCAATAATAGTTGTTCACTTTCCAGACTAATGATGTACAAACCATTGGGCAAATTAGTAGCGTCTACCTGGGCAGTATAGGTACCTTGCGCCATTCTGTCATTTCCGATGATGGTCTGTACCCGACGGCCGGTAGCATCATACACGTGCATGCTGACGTTTACGGCTGCCGGCAATGTAAATTCGACCGTAGCTTGTTCGACGATCGGGTTCGGATAAACGGTTTTCAAAGTGTAACCATTTTCTTCTACCTGAAGATCATCAACATCCGTAGTAATATCAAAGAATCCATACTCTCCAAGTGCAGTCCAGCCCAGTGCCCAGTTTTCATTGAAGAATGCCCCCAGATACGGAGCTTCATCAAAGAAATCATTGCCTTCGGGAAGGTCAGCTGCATTTGATGGAGCAAGTGCAGGACTACCAAACAATGGAAGTGGCTGTAGCCCTCCGTCGGCCATCCGGCTAATTCCTCCCAACAATGGGTCTTCGATCAAGTTACTGTTAGCTGCCAAGTGATCTTTAACGTCGGAAGCATCGGCATCATCTCCATCGGAGAAAGTAGCTACCATCGCGTCCAGGTTATCCCCGTCACCAAATGCAAACCAAAGGTTATTGGAGAATACCAAGTCGCCATTTACCAAGTTGGTATGTGAATCGGCACCTCTGTCCGGAGCAAGGTCTTCAATAGAAAGTGCCTTTTGCGGATAATCCGTAAAGATACTGTTTGCGTAAGTACCACCAGCACGATCGCGCATTACAATGGCGAAATCGTTGCCATCACCACCAGGTGTGGAACCAACACCACTACCAATATAAGTAGCATTGTAGATCGTGGGATTGGAAAACGGGTCTTGTAAATCGGGAGAAGCTCCATCATGCTCACCACTGCGACCGGAAACATCCGTTCCGCTCAGAACGAACCAGAACTGACCGTCGCCTTGCCATCCCCAATCGTAATCCACGCCGTCGTCAGCACAGAAGGATACTGCGGCATGCTTCACATCCACCGCTCCGCCAAACCATTCGATGCCATCATCAAAATTGGCGAAAACTTCAATATAGTCGATCTCCGTTCCGCTACCAACCCCACCTAATGTCAAACCATTGATCTCATTACCAGGAGAGAGTGCTCGTCCACCGTGGCGGATGGAAACATATTTCATTACACCGGAGGTATCCGCATTGTCGGTTCCTCCAAATCTTGCGCGGATTTCAGTGGATGGAATCCCCTCGATTTGATCTTCGGCGTTGGGTCTGGCCAAGACACCATTACCAAGGATGATGATACCACCCCAAAGTCCACGGTTGGCAGAAGTCAGATCAGAAGGATCATCCGTATCATCGATTTCGGCGGTAAAAATAATCGGATCAGCAGCAGTTCCTACGGCATTAATTTTGGCATCTCGAGTAATGATCAAAGCAGAGGCATTATCTCCGGTAGTCGGAGCGGCCTTACCTTTGATGACCGTTCCAGCTTCGATATTCAAGGTTCCGCCACCTTCGAGAAAGACGAAACCATCCAAAACATAGATCTTGTCATTGGTCCAGTTGTATTCCGTATCTCCAACCAAATCTTCATCTTTGATCGTCAAGATCTCAGCTTGCTCAACAGTAACCAAATCTCCGAAGAAACCGTATTCAGAAAGAGCAGTCCAACCCTCAGCCCAGTTGCTGGTGTTGCCAAATGCTCCATGGTAAGTAACCGCTTCAAAGAAGTTATCTTCGGGCACGTCTCCGGTTGTCAAAGCAGGAGAACCGGCATTCGGGCGTGGATCCAGTCCGCCATCGGTCGTTCTGCTGATACCCGCCAACATTGGGTCAGCTATGCTATTGGCATTGGCTGCAAGGTGATCTTTTACGTCGGAAGCATCTGGGTCATCACCATCCGCAAAAGTAGCAACCATTGCATCCAAGTTGTCACCATCGCCAAAACCAAACCAAAGGTTATTGGTAAATACCAAGTCGCCATTCAGTAAGTTCGTATGGGAATCAGCTCCTCTATCAGACGCTAAATCTTCGATGGATAGTGCCTTTTGCGGGAAGTCAGTGAAAATACTATTGGCATAGATACCACCGGCACGGTCACGCATGACGATGGCAAAATCGTTACCATCACCACCGGGAGTTGAGCCTACTCCACTACCGATGTAGGTAGCATTATAAATTACCGGCTTAGAGAAAGGATCTTGCAAGTCGGGAGAAGCTCCATCATGTTCGCCTCCGCGGCCGGATACATCGGTACCATTTAAGGTAAACCAATACTGTCCTTTTCCTCTCCATCCGTAATCGTAATCCATGCCATCGTCGGCACAAAAAGAAACGGCTGCGTGTTTGACATTGACTGCTCCGCCAAACCACTCAATACCATCATCGAAGTTGGCAAAAACCTCAATGTAGTCAATCACCGTCTTGCTACCGACACCACCCAGTGTCAAACCATTAATTTCATTACCGGGAGAAAGTGCTCGCCCACCGTGACGGATCGAAACGTAAGTCAGAATTCCCGAATTATCTTCGTTGTCCATTCCTCCAAATTTCGCTCGGGTCTCCGTCGTAGGAATACCTTCAATCTGATCTTCAACATTTGGACGGGCCAGAATGCCGTTCCCGAGAATAACCAGACCGCCCCATAATCCACGATTGGAAGCAGTGAGATCACTGGCGTTATTGGTATCATCGATCTCAGCCGTAAAAATAATGGGTGCGGCGGCAGTTCCTATCGCATTAATGGTAGCATCGCGCGTGATAATCAAAGCAGATGCATTATCTCCGGTAGTGGGAGCAGCTTTACCTTTAATAACTGTACCCGCCTCAATATTCAAAGTTCCACCGGCTTCCAGGAACACAAATCCATCTAAAATATAGATCTTATCATTGGTCCAATTGTGTTCCATGTCACCGACGAGGTCGGCATCTTTAATCGTCACGATTTCAGCCTGCTCAGTAGTAGCCAAATCTCCAAAGAAACCGTATTCAGAGAGTGCCGTCCAACCTTCGGCCCAGTTGGTTGTATTATCAAAAGCACCTTTATAAGTAACCGCTTCAAAGAAGTTATCGGTAGGGATATCGCCCGTTGTCAAAGCAGGAGAACCCGCATTCGGACGAGGGTCAAGACCTCCGTCGGTCGTTCTGCTAATTCCTCCCAGAGAAGGGTCTAAAATTTCATTATTATTGGCACCAAGGTGGTCCTTTACATCGGATGCATCGGGATCGTCACCTTCAGCAAAAGTAGCAACCATTGCATCGAGATTGTCGCCATCGCCAAAACCAAACCACAGGTTATTGGAGAAGACCAAATCTCCATTCGTTAAGTTGGTATGCGAATCCGCACCTTGATCCGCAGCCAAATCTTCAATAGAAAGCGCTTTTTGAGGAAAGTCAGTAAAGATACTGTTAGCGTAAGTACCTCCAGCGCGGTCACGCATGACGATGGCAAAGTCATTGCCATCTCCACCGGGAGTTGAACTTACTCCACTACCGATGTAGGTAGCATTGTAAATTGTGGGATTGGAAAACGGATCCTGCAGATCGGGAGAAGCACCATCGTGCTCGCCACCGCGGCCGGATACGTCGGTGCCATTTAGCGTAAACCAGTACTGTCCTTTTCCAACCCATCCGTAATCGTAATCCATACCATCGTCCGCACAGAAAGAAACGACCGCATGTTTGACATTCACCGCACCACCGAACCATTCGATACCATCGTCGAAATTGGCAAACACTTCGATGAAATCGATGGTGGTTTTACTACCAACTCCTCCCAAAGTCAAACCATTGATCTCATTACCCGGGGACAATGCACGACCACCGTGACGAATAGAGACATAACGAAGCACACCAGAGTTATCTTCGTTATCGGTACCCCCAAAAGAGGCACGAGTCTCCGTACTGGCGATCCCTTCAATCTGATCAGTAGGATTCGGTCTGCCAATTACGCCATTTCCCAAAATAATCAGACCTCCCCAAAGACCTCTGTTGGAAGCCGTCAAATCTGCGGGATTTGAAACATCATCGATTTCGGCCGTAAAGATAATCGGTTCGGCGGCAGTGCCCTCCGCAAATATTTGAGCATCCTTAGCAATGATCAACGCCGAGGCGTTGTCGCCTGTTTCAGGAGTAGCTTTTGCTTTTATCACCGTTCCGGCCTCAATATTGAGTACTCCACCAGCCTCGAGGAAAACGAGACCATCAAGGACATAGACATTGTCTTTTGTCCAGTTATATGTGGTGTTTCCCTCAAGTGTAGCATCCGTGACCGGAACCTCCGTTTGAGCAACACCCCATGAATAGCAGCACATCAGTGCCAGAAGGGCGTAAAAATGTCGATTCATAATGAGATAGGTTTTTAATTTTGAAAATTTGCGCCGCTCTCAACCAGCGCGAATGAAACAATTGAATTATCGTTGAAGGGATGGTTTGGATCCCAAGCGTACTCACTTTACAGAAGAATATGAATTTTTCGATCCACTTTGTGTGCCTGGAGATAATCAGAAGTTGGATGTTTAGAAGTGGTGTCAGCAACCTACCTAGTACTCTAGAAAAGAATGAAAAAGAAGTGTTTAAAAATAGTTGTTGTCTTGGTATAGGTAGACGCAATTCGAGTAACTTTAGTTAATATTACTGCAGCAAAGGTCCACTTTCAAGGTTAACCAAATGTTAAGTGAAGATTAAGTTTATCGTCAGAAAGGAAGGCTTAATTACCAACGACTAACAGAGTATAAAAATACAATATATACAAAAATAATATTTATAATACTCAGATCGCGTCAGTCCAAAAAGATCATTTTTTGCTGTTTGTAGTTGATAATGACCTGGTGCTCTTTCAAAAATTGATACCCGATAATACCGTCGACTCGGGAGCCAAGAAATTCCTGTACGGAACTCATATCAGCGACGTGAAAAACAATGTCTTTTTTCGTTAGTCCACCTAGATCGACGGAAGGAATGATGATGGAAGATAACACTTCGGATTCATTGGCCAGATTTCCCAGTTCGGTCAATTCGCCGGATTTTGCACCGAATTGGCGAAGGTGTTGCCCTAACTTTTTACTGATCAGATTGACCGAAGAACCGGTATCCAAAGCAAACCGGAAAGTGCCGCTTTCAAAATGCAGTGTAATGATCGGAAGGTGTTCGATCAATTCAAATTCACACTGAAGGGCTTCACCACGGATACGATGGATGGTACTGTTGTGATTGTTCATCCAGGAAACGCGTTCTTGGCGGTAATTGATGTGGGTTTCGTAGTCTTTGATGTGCTCGTAGCCCAAAAGGCCCAGAATCCTTTCGCCGCAATATTTTTCCAGATGACTGAGGTCAAGTGTGAGGACTTGGATATTCTGCAATTTACCCCTCCCCCACTCTACGTCTTTCAACAAGACCTCATTCAAGTGTACGTCTTTGGTCAGGCTTCTTCCCTTGATCAAACGTTCGGATGAAGCAACGCGGTTGATAACGAGCCCAGGTGCTCCGGTATCCAAAATGAAATAACCTCGGCGGTTTTCCACTTTACCCTCCACTAAAAGCAGCCCCTTAATAATCTTAGCGGGAACCCGATTCACCTCTGGTTCCAATTCCGCCAAGGGCACTAGGATTTCAAAATCTTGCTCTACCGAGGTTAAAGCATTCTGCCCAAAAGCCACATTTACAATCAATAACGTTGCTATTATCCTACTAATCATAACCACTGTTAATATTAATTTAATAATAAGTTAACTTTAAATTAACATTAAAACAAGTTATGTGGTTCCTTAATAACTGAAAATTGTGACGGATATCAAAAATGGATGCGACAGCCCTAAGCAATAAGCGGTCATTGAATTCAGGGATTGCAATAGGGAGCCGGATCAATGGATTTACCATTCTTTCTCACTTCATAATGCAAATGCGGCCCTGTGGATAAGCCCGTATTACCGACCTTTCCAATTACTTCGCCCTGCTCAATCTTTTGTCCCTTCTCCACCACGCTTTCAGATAGATGAGCGTAGAAAGAATCATACATGTGGTCGTGGCGCAGGACAATAAAATTACCGTATGCATCATCGAAGGACGACTCAACTACTTCACCATTACCAGTTGCCAGGACAGGCGTTCCGGTTTTACTCGGAAAATCTATCCCCTCGTGCAATGTTTTCTTCTTATGAATGGGATGAATCCGCATTCCATAACCGTTGGGAGCTCGGTTAAGGTATCGGTCCGCAACGGGCTTGCCTGAAGGAGGATCCAATTCCTGCAGGACCAGCGGCGCCATTTCCACGATGGCAGTTTCTTTGTCAAACGTAGTAAAGATGCTAACCAGAGCCAGCAAAACAGTCGGAATCAAAAAATACATAATTCGATATTTTTGAAGGTGAATAAATCGGGCTGCTCGAATGATCTCCGCACGGGGAAATTCCTGCGTGGTTTTTTGAAAAGCTTCCGCAAAGGTCAAACCAGTAACCATTTCATACTCGATGGCAGAGCATAGGTGATCTAACATTTCATCCCGCAAATCGGGGTTTTGCAGATGGAGATGTTCCCCCATCCACTTTTCAACCCTGACTACCTCCATTCTATTCAAGTGATACATAGCAACAATTTTTAAAATTCTACGCCAAGTATTTTGCGCATTAAAAAGAAGAAGGACTGAAACTCCTCTAATTGGTTGGCCAACTCTCGTTTTCCCTTGGCGGATAACCGATAGTACTTACGGACCCTTCGCCCAATCTGAGTTTTCTCCGTCAGGAGCAGGCCCTTTGATTCTAACTTATGCAGCGTAGGATAAAGCGCCCCTTCCGTCAGAATGATCTCATCGTCCGAAAGCTCCTTCACCCGTTGTACGATCTGGTAACCATACATTTTCCCCTGATCCGACAGCAGTTGAAGAACGATCGTTTTTAGGGTGCCCTTGAATAATTCTTTTGATGGCATAATGGAATTGATCTTAATACCTAAGAAATTTATACATAATTGTCTTATGTATACAAATGTAGTCTTTTTTTTAGAATTGGCAAGTTTGATTTTGTAACTTTGCATTCCGTAACAATCATAACCGAAACCGGAGAAGTCCGACAAAACATGCTACACTGATATGACTAAATATGTATTCGTTACGGGAGGCGTTACTTCATCCCTGGGAAAAGGGATCATTGCAGCTTCGTTGGCTAAACTGCTGCAGGCAAGGGGCTTTTCTGTTACCATCCAAAAATTTGATCCTTACATTAATGTCGATCCTGGAACCCTTAATCCTTATGAGCACGGGGAGTGTTACGTGACGGATGACGGTGCGGAAACCGACCTAGACCTTGGTCACTACGAGCGTTTTCTAAATATATCTACTTCTCAGGCTAATAATGTCACCACCGGAAGGATTTACCAAACGGTAATCAATCGCGAAAGAGATGGGGCCTATCTGGGCAAGACAGTGCAGGTAATTCCACACATTACCGACGAGATTAAACGAAGGGTGCAACTGTTGGCGAGTACCAATCAATACGATATTGTCATTACCGAGTTGGGAGGAACGGTGGGGGATATCGAATCTTTACCCTATCTGGAATCTTTGAGACAATTGCGTTGGGAACTGGGGCCGGATAATTGCCTGGTTATTCATCTGACGCTTATTCCGTATCTAAAGGCAGCTCGGGAGTTGAAGACCAAACCCACGCAGCATTCCGTTAAGCAGTTATTGAATACGGGGATCCAGCCGGACATTCTGGTCTGTCGGACGGCGCATTCTCTAAGTATGGACATTCGCCGCAAACTGGCCTTGTTCTGCAATGTGGAAATATCCTCCGTTATCGAAGCTATTGACGCCGAAAGCATCTACGACGTCCCCCTCCTGATGCTCAAAGAAAAATTGGACACAACGGTCATCAGCAAACTGAGACTGCCCGACCGTCAAGCGCCTAATTTATTTGCCTGGAAAACCTTTCTCGGTAAATTGAAGAATCCAACCCATGAAGTAACCATCGGTTTGGTCGGTAAATACAACGAATTGCAGGACGCCTACAAATCCATCCACGAATCGTTTGTACATGCCGGGGCAGTCAATGAATGCAAAGTAAATGTCATTCCCATTCATTCTGAACAATTGGAGAATGGAAACGACGAACTGGTCAAGCGTTTGCAATACCTCCACGGCGTCCTCGTGGCTCCCGGCTTTGGGGAGCGCGGCATCAACGGCAAGATCAAGACGGTCCAATACGTACGGGAAAACAACATTCCCTTTTTCGGGATCTGCCTGGGTATGCAATGCGCGGTTGTCGAATATGCTAAAAACCATTTGAAACTGGAAGGCGCTGCTTCCACTGAGGTTGACGCCAATACCCCCAATCCGCTCATTGATCTGATGCCGGAACAAAAAAAGATCACCAAAAAGGGAGGAACCATGCGCCTGGGCGCCTACGCTTGCGAATTGAAAAAAGATTCAAAGGCGTTTGCTGCTTACAAAAGGCTGGTCATCAAAGAAAGACACCGTCATCGTTACGAATTGAACAACAATTTCAAAGAAGCACTGGAAGCTAGCGGGATGATCGCTACCGGGATCAATCCGGAATCCGGATTGGTAGAAATCGTCGAATTAGAGGATCACCCCTGGTTTGTGGGCGTACAATTTCACCCCGAATTAAAAAGCCGCGTGGAAATGCCCCATCCACTGTTTGTGGCATTCGTCAACGCCTGCATGAAGTTCAAATATGATTTTGATCAGTGATGCAAAAGGATGCGTTGAATTATTCTCTTTTTGCGTTTTATTTCCTGGCGGTTATAGCGGTATTTTCAGTTAGGGATCATGCTTTTTTTTGGGATACCATTCAGCTGGGTTCCAAACACGCCCACTGGTATTTCGACCATCGGTTCCAACACTTTTTTTTACCCGCGGAGATCGATAGCGGCCATCCGCCTATCTTTGGCATGTACTTGGCAATTGTATGGACGATTTTTGGGAAGAGCTTGGCAGTTTCACATTTTGCCATGCTTCCCTTTATCTTGGTGTCCATTTACTGCTTTTATCGAATTGGTGAACTATTGGCTCCCGGCCAATCGATTTATCTACTCCTACTCCTCTATGCCGATCCGGTATTGGCAACCCAATCGCTGCTCATTAGTCCGGATGTAGTCTTGGTATGCTTTTTCAGCCTTGGTCTATGGGGCATACTCGCCAGGCATTCGCTGCTGAAATGCATCGGAATTATTGGACTGGGACTGGTTAGTTTGCGCGGTATGATGGCCGGTCTCGCACTTTACTGCTTTCAGATCTTCCATACCGGGGCTTTAAGTCCCAAAGCAATGATCCGCGCTTTACCCCCCTATTTGCCGGGAGGGTTGCTCGCCTTGAGTTTTCTTATTGCCCATCACGTAGCAACTGGTTGGATCGGCTATCACGCCGACTCCCCCTGGGCGCCGAGTCTGGAGAAAGTGGGCTTTACCGGCTTCGTCCGAAACATTGGAATTCTAGTGTGGCGTTTCCTTGATTTCGGCCGTGTTTTCATTTGGCCCGCACTGCTGATACTTTGGTTTCGCCGTGGAAAAGAGGTCAGCAACGACCGCTCTTGGTCCTTGTCCTTTCAATTGACCCTGGCGACCATATTGCTCCTGGTACCTTCCGTTTTATTACACCGCCATCTCTCCGCGCACCGGTATTTGTTGCCGATCTTCATCAGCATCAACTTCTTGTTTTATCAGCTTTTGTTTTGCGGCAACCGTAGGCTGTCTCCTTACCGAAAGCTGCTTTACGGTCTGGTTGTCACAGGGCTTCTTTCGGGTAATTTGTGGATCTATCCCAAAAACATTGCCCAAGGGTGGGATGCTACCATGGCGCATTTGCCTTATTATCAACTCCGTATCAGAATGCTGGACTATCTCAACGAAAATGGGATCCCGCTACAATCGGTCGGTACGGCCTTCCCGGAAATCGGATCCCAACAACAGAAAGATCTGCAAAGTAGTGACGCGGGAATGGTGGAAAAAGACTTATCCTCACAATCGTACATCTTTTATTCAAATGTTATGAATGATTTTAACGACGCAGAGCTACAAGAGCTCGAACAAAATTGGGAGGAGGAAACATCCTTTCAAAAAAACAGGATTTTTGTTATACTTTACCGAAGAAAATGAGGTAAACATGCGTAAGCTAAGTCTAAAAGAGCTGAATCGGCTGGATATCCAAGCCTTTAAACAACTCGAAAAAGCAGAAGTATGCATTGTATTAGACAATGTCCGTTCTGCCTTAAATGTGGGTTCTGCCTTTCGAACAGCGGATGCATTCGCGATCAAACATCTTTACCTGTGTGGCATTACAGCTCAACCTCCCCACCGCGAGATTTTAAAAACGGCCATTGGTGCCTCCCGGTCGGTTGCCTGGAGCCACCATTCGGACACATCAACACTGCTCAGATCTCTCAAGGATGAGGACTACCTTATCTGGGGAGCCGAGCAAGCTGACCAAAGTACTTTTCTTCACCAGATGTCGATCGACCCACATCAGAAGTACGCAATTGTATTTGGCAATGAAGTAGAAGGAGTAAGTGAACAAGTCATGCCCTTACTGGATGGCTGCGTCGAAATCCCGCAATTCGGTACCAAACACTCGCTCAATATCTCCGTTAGCCTGGGTATCGTCCTCTGGGAATTTGCTAAATCTTTTCACCTCACGGATGAGATCAGCTAACACCTGATAAATACGACAATAGTCTCATCCCGCTTCGAGTACCGTTCGAGATGCCTTCATAGCCACAGTAACCATAGCCACCACAGCATCCATAGCATCCATAGAAACCATAGAAACCATAGAAACCATAGAAACCATAGAAACCATAGAAACCATAGAAACCATAGAAACCATAGAAACTAAAGAAGCCAAAGCAACCACCAAAGCCCAAATAAACCCAATAACCTTCTAACCTTCAGCCCCATACACTTCTCATTAAAAGATGGTATCATTTTTGTTTCCAAAACAATAAGTCTTAGCATCTACTCTCTGCCGATACACCGGCCCCAATAATTACCATTTTTCATAAGATACATTTGAATTTATCTCTCAGATAATAAACCAATAGCGTAACGCCCCTCATTGCGACTATCCCAAACCGATAAAGAGCAAAAAACTGAATGACTTCATGAGAAAACTACTAATCACAGTACTATGGGCCTTGCCATTGGGATTATTGGCCCAGCAATTTGAAATTGGAATAAGTACCGGTGCTTCCATTTACAGTGGAGATTTATCGCCATCCCTTAAGCTTAACATGCTGTCAGACGGAGGAGGAGCGTACGGATTTTTCGGCCAGCTAAACCTTTCCGAATCGCTGTCCTTAAAATTCAATACTTTGCACACTCAACTGTATGCCGACGATCAATTTGGGGATGTTAATTCGGAGCGCAATCTGAACTTTAAAAGTAAAGTGACGGAGTTGGCATTGATGGGAGAAGTTCGTCCCATTCAACTATTCTCCCAAAAATCTCCAAGATTGTACCCTTATTTGACGGTTGGTATTGGCGCATTACACTTTGATCCGTTGGGCAGGATCAATGACACGTATGTACACTTGCGGCTATTAGGCACGGAAGGACAAGGGATCCCCGGCAACGAAGACCCATACGGCCAATGGGCAGTGGCTGTCCCAATGGGTATTGGGATCAAAGTAACCCTGAATCAACGTACGACGCTGGGAGCTGAACTGAGTTATCGATTTCTTTTCACGGATTACCTCGACGATGTCAGCAGCGTGGAAGTCGACTATCTTGAGTTGGTTGAAAACAATGGTTTATTGGCAGCTAGGTTAAGTCACCCCGGACTGAACCCTTTAGAGCCGATTCCAGTAAACTACACCAGAGGGGGCGAACATTCGGATCGATACATCATAGCGAATTTGACCTTGTCGTTTAGATTGGGCGAAGTATCTGCAAATGGTGGTAATCAGTGGATTCAGCACAAAATGAGAAGATCGAAGTGCCCGGGATTCAGGTAAATAATGATTCAAAAAACTGAATTCTGAAGCCTTCTTAGCGCACAAAATACGATAGACGGCTACAAAGTCTGCACATTGATCAAAAATGGATGCCAGCTTTGTCTACCGGAATAGAACAACTATGAACAAAATGCTACTCCTGGTCCTACTCCTGTCTGCTTGCGGATTGAAGGGTCAGCAATTCGAAATTGGGATCACCGGCGGAATTTCGACTTACTACGGAGAATTGTCGCCATCTACTATTGGGGAATTATGGGCCGATGTTAAACCGGTCGTCGGTATTCACGTCTCTACTGCTCCTACTAATACAATTTTTGTCACCGGTCAATACCGGCACACTAATTTTGACGTCAACAGCGAACTAAGATTGCTGAGCTTTCGAAGCCATTTACATGAATTCACGGCGCTGATTGGGTTTAATCCATTGCGATTGATACTGGGAAGACCTACCCGTCTTTACCCTTACTTCGAGCTAGGATACGGTATCTTTCACTTTAACCCGCAAACCAAACACAGTGGTGAATTGATTGATTTACAACCCCTGGGCACTGAAGGTCAGGGATTGCGGGGCAATTCTGCCCTCTACTCCCTCTGGCAGCCATTGGTCCCCTTCAATGCGGGGTTAAAACTTCAAATAAGCGATCGCTTTAGTGTTGGTGGCGAACTTAACTTCCGAATCCTCTTTACGGACTACCTGGACGATGTCGGCAGCGAAGAAGTCAACTACATCCAGCTATTGGAAGCTCGCGGTCCCATTGTGGCTCGCTTTAGTAATCCGCGCATCGACCCCGAAACACCGAGGGATATCACCTATCGCCGCGGTGGTCAATACAATGACTACTATCACTTCGCAAGCATTTCTTTCAATTGGCTCATTGGCGAACCCAGGGTAAAAGGCAGGCGTCGCGGCAAAACTGGAAATAGAAAAGTCAAATGTCCAAAATTCTGATCCAGAAAAGAGGAGAAATGTTATTTTTGCATTAATTTATCGTAAAACTATTGTAAAGTAGATGAGGGTGCTGATATTCTGCTCGGGAAATTATTCCCTGTCCTTAATGGCGGAAGCATATCTGAATTTTTATCTTCCTGAAGAGGTACAGGTATTCAGCCTACATACTGAAAACCAACCCGTTCATAAGCTCGCCATACAAACCATGGCGGAAGATGGGTTTGACCTATCCCAATCCCAAACAAAGCATCTTGTTGAAATTCCAAACATTAATTTTGACTACTTCATCCTCTTGTCAGAGTCGGAAGACCATCCATTTCCCGCAGAAATTCGGGCCACAAAGCAGACTTCATTCCTTTTACCGACTATGAACGAAGCTAATGAAAATAACAATTTGGCAGATTTCCATAGACTGAGAGAAGAAATCAAAAAGTCCATGTTACTCTTCGTGGGCAAGGCATTCCCCAAAATGCTAAACGAAACGGAATAAGTGCTTCATTCCCCCTTTATCCGGTCCAAACTTCAGTATCCGGTTGTAATCGCTTACCGCAAAATCCCGGACTTCACCTTGCTGCACCATTTCTAAAGATTCAAAACAATGTAGTAATTTTGAAGGATCATAATTTTGAATACCAAACGAGCAAAATGGACAATTTTGAACACGTAAAAAGGGACATCAGTTGGTTATCCTTCAACCACCGGGTGCTTCAAGAAGCGAAAGACAAGAATGTGCCGCTTTACGAACGCATCAAGTTCTTAGCCATCTATAGTTCTAATCTGGATGAATTCTTCCGCGTAAGAGTGGCCTCACTCCGAAATTTGAAACAGCTGAAAAAACAGGCCAGAAAAGAGATAGAAGTAAAGCCCAAAAAGGAATTAAAGGAGATCAAGAAAATCGTCCAGAAACAACAGAATGAATTCGGTCGAATATTTAGAAACGAGATCTTGCCTGAATTGGAAGAAGAAGGTGTGCTGCTGGTTTCCGACCTTGAAAACGACATTAGTCAAGTTCAACTGGATTTTGTGTCCAATTACTTCACCGAGCATGTTTGGCCGCTTCTGGATATCAAATTTATTGCTGCCGACTCTGAAGTCCCCTTTCTGGAAAACAAAGGGCTTTATTTTTTGATGCCTACTGAAGCCCCGAATATCATTGGTTGTGTCAATATTCCATCTTCTCAGCTGCCTCGTTTCCTCACTCTACCCGCCGAAGGAGCGCAATTTCAAATCATATTCCTCGATGACGTCATCAGAATTTGTTTGCACGATCATTTGGAACAGCCCGTTAAAGATTTATACTCGGTCAAGGTTTCCCGCGATGCGGAAATGTACATCGATGACGAATATGAGTTTCCGGATGATTTGATCAACAAAATCAAGCAAGCTTTAAGCGAACGAAATCTAGGGGCTCCCACCAGATTCCTCTATGACAACAACATGCCAAAATCCTTTTTGAAGCTCATTAAAGAAACCTTCAAATTGGATCAGGCCGACTTGATCCCCGGAGCTCGTTATCACAACTTCAATGACTTTTTTGGTTTTCCCAATCCCACTAACCGAGCCTCTCTTCACGACCTTGAATTACCCCCTCTCCCCCACCTCGAACTTGAAAAGGCTGCATCCATCATTGGTTTGTTGGAGGAACGGGATGTCATGTTGCATTTTCCCTACCAGAAATACGACTATGTACCCAGGTTTATCCGGGAAGCAGCCGATGATCCGCTGGTAAAAGAAATCAAGATCACTTTATACCGGGTAGCCTCCAAATCGGCCGTGGTAGAGGCCTTGCTTTATGCATTAACCAAAGGCAAGAAAGTAACGGCATTTATCGAGGCCAAAGCGCGCTTCGACGAAGAATCCAATCTGTTTTGGGGAGGGGAACTGGAAAAAGCAGGAGCAAAAGTTATGTACAGCATACCCGGTATCAAGGTACATACCAAACTGTTGCTGATCAGTCGAAATGAGCCGGAAGGACTTCATTATTACAGTTATCTGGGGACGGGAAACTTCAATGAAAAGACCGCCAAGTTATATTGTGATCACGCCTTACTAACGGGCGATTCCAGACTTGGAAAAGAAGTCGAACAGATTTTTGATATCCTGGAACGGAAAATCATCATCCCCAAAACCAAACACCTTTTCGTCTCACCATTTTCGACGCGTACTGGTTTTGTGGGAAAAATTGAGAAAGAAATAAAGAATGCGAAAGCGGGCCGTCCTGCCTACATGATCCTCAAAATGAATAGTCTGGAAGATCTTGCCATGATCGAGAAGCTCTATGAAGCCAGTCAGGCTGGTGTCAAGGTCCAGTTGATCGTGCGTGGCATTTGTTGCCTTGTGCCCGGCATTGCCGGATTGAGTGAAAACATTAAAGTCACCAGCATCGTCGATCGTTTCTTGGAACACGCCAGGGTCTACATTTTTGCCAATGGTGGGGAAGAAATCATGTATACGGCCTCAGCAGATTGGATGGGACGCAACCTCGACCGAAGAATAGAAGTAGTCATGCCGATTTACCATCCGGACGTCTACGCAGAGTTGCGCACCATTATTGACCTTCAACTAAAAGACAACATCAAAGCCAGAATCATCAATCACCGCCAAAACAACCGATATAAAGCTCGTCCGAAAAATGGCGACGGACTGCGGGCACAGATCGAAACCTATCGTTTGTTAAAGGAAAAAATCGAAGTAAAGGAAGAGGTCACTTCTTAGAAAGAAAAAAATCGTTTACTTTTGAGAGTTGTCTCGGAAATGGGACCACACTTAAGCCAAGGAGCTTGTTACTACTTTCTTCCTTGCAATGAGAGGAAAGCAGCAATGGGTTCAATTTGTAAATTAAAACAAACATCGTGAAGACTTTGAATAGCGTACGAGATTGGATGTTTAATCAAGTCCATTCGAAAAACCTCGTTTACAACACCTGCTGGGAAGATCCTGCCTGCGATAGGAAATTATTGGAGTTTGACGGCAAAAGCAATATCGTCATGATCACCAGCGCAGGCTGCAATGCGCTCGATTACTTACTCGATCATCCTGCACAAATTCACTGCATCGACATGAATCCGCGTCAGAATGCACTTCTTCAATTGAAGTTAGCTGCCTTCCGGCATGGAGATTTTGACGAATTATTCAAAATGTTCGGCAAGGGTAAATCTGAAGATGTCAAGGTGTTCTACCACAACAACTTAAGACAATTTCTACCCCAATTTGCCCAAAACTATTGGGACAAGAACATCAAGTACTTCAACGGAAAAGGTCTGAGAAAATCCTTTTACCACTACGGCTCTTCGGGCACTTTCGCATGGTTGAGCAACCGCTACCTGAAAGCACGTAAAAAGCTGTATCGCCAGGTAAAAGAGCTCTTCGAAGCCGAGACACTGGAAGCACAAGCTGCCATTTACAATCAGATCGAAGGCCGTATTCTAAATCCATTGGTAGGATGGGTGGTCAATCAGCACCTTACCATGAGTTTAGTGGGCGTACCTCGTGCTCAGCAGCAACTTTTTGTCGATAAGTATGAAAAAGGGGCTTTGGGTTACATTCAGGAGTGTTTGCGAAAAGTATTCACCGAATTACCCCTTTCCAATAACTACTTTTGGAGACTATATCTCGACGGCGAATATACTGAAGACTGCTGTCCATCCTATCTGAATCCGGAGCATTTTTCATCGATCAGAGAACAGGCCGACAAAGTCAATACCTATACGACGACGATGAGTTCCTTTCTAAAAGCCAATCCAAATCAATATAGTCATTATATTTTACTGGATCACCAGGATTGGCTGGCAGCTCATGATGTTCCAGCACTCGAAGAAGAATGGGATCTGATCCTGAGAAACAGCAAGCCAGGCACAAAAATATTGCTGCGTTCTGCTGCGTCCAAAGTTGATTTCTTTCCTGATTTTGTGATGGATAAAATCGTTTTTGAAAAAGAAAAAACCACGGAAACCCACCGCGAGGACCGCGTAGGTACCTACGCCAGTGTGTACATGGGTATTGTGAAGTAAGTTTGAGTGTAAAAAAAGGATTTATGAATCACAAAGAGCATTCTGCCGATCTTCAGAATGAGAAGATGCGGCAGTACTATCAATGGCAATCCAAGATCTATGATTCTACACGGTGGGCATTCCTCTTCGGCCGCCATAAAATCATCCAGCTGATTCCTACTTATAAGCAGGAAGATGTGCGAATTCTTGAGGTAGGTTGCGGCACTGGTTACAATCTGGCTAAATTGGCCAAAAAATACAAGACCGCAGAGATCATCGGTATGGATGTATCGGCCGATATGGTGGATCTTGCTAAAAAGAATACGGAAGCTTACCAGGACCGGGTAACCGTTCTCGAGCAACCTTATATGAAGGGTGATACGACCTACCGTGATTCTTTTGACATTATTTTGTTCTCCTACTCGCTGACCATGATCAATCCACAGTGGAAAGACCTGATCTTGCAAGCGAAAGCAGACTTGAAGAAAGGAGGTTCGATTGCTGTTGTGGATTTCTACAATTCGCGCTTTCAATGGTTCAAAAACCACATGGGTAATCACCACGTTCGAATGGATAGCCACCTTACACCGCTGTTGGAAGCCGAATTCGACACCTTTTACAGCAAGGCAAAGCCTGCCTACGGAGGTATATGGCATTATTTCCTGCACGTAGGCCGAAAATTTTAGGCAAGATTCAACAGATATTCTTTAATTTCACGCGGTAAATCTGATTCGATGAAAGAAGCTGGAATTATAAGAGAATTGCTGGAAAATTGCTTGCTCCACTCCTTAGAGGGCAAGCATCTAGAAAAATTTAATGGTCTTCGGAAGAAAGTAGAAGATGGATTGAGCGAGCGGTTACTTTACCTCCATTTCAGTTCTATGCCCAGGACTGTCGGCAAAAGCCAGCTACAAATTTCGACACGAGGTTTCGAACTTCTTAAACATCTCCCGGAGGGAATGGACCTCCGTAGCTGGACCACCGATCAGGCCGGAAGGACATGGCTCGTCCTGCATTTTGAAGCTGAAGACGAAGAAGCATTCTTCCAGCAGTTGGAAAAGATTTTTCTTACGGCAGATATGGGAGAATCAGTTGCCCTGTATCAAAGTCTGTCTCTCCTCCCCCACCCCCATAAATTTGTGCATCGCACTACCGAAGGCTTGCGGACCAATATCGTAGATGTTTTTGATTCCATCGCCTTAGACAATCCATACCCGGCTGAATTTTTATCAGAATCGCAATGGAATCAGATGGTACTCAAAGCAGCCTTTATGAATCGTCCCATTCATCGGATTCACGGCTTAGACAAACGGGCCAATAAAACGCTGGCCAAAATAATCTCCGATTATGCACACGAGCGTTGGGCCGCCTCCAGGGTGGTATCTCCAGAATTTTGGCGACCGATCGGCCCTTATCTGTCGGAAATTCCAATCGAAGACATAGAACGACTATTTGCGGATCAGGATATCCTGCAGCAAAGTGCCGCCGCATTGGTTTGCGTCGGAAGCACCCTGCCGAAAGCAAAAAAACTACTGGATGATCACCCTAATTTAAAAAAGGCCATCGACCTTGGCACCTTGAGTTGGCAGACCCTGGCGCAAGAATGGTGGGCCAAATCCGAAACTTCATAACCACAATAGCATGAGTGAACAGTTAAAAATGATCATAGACCCGCACATTCATATGACGTCCAGGACGACGGACGATTACGAAGCCATGCGCAAAGCTGGAATCGTGGCCATCATCGAACCGGCATTCTGGCTTGGTCAGCCCAGAACCTCAGTCGGCGCTTTCCGCGATTACTTCAGCAGCTTGGTTGGCTTTGAGCAATTTCGCGCCAGCCAGTTCGGCATCAAGCACTATTGCACAATCGGCCTCAATTCGAAAGAAGCCAATAATGAAGCATTGGCCGAACAGGTCATCGATTTGTTACCGCTTTATTTGGGCAAGGAAAATGTGGTTGGAGTGGGCGAAATCGGCTATGACGATCAAACCGACGCTGAGGACAAATACTTTCGCATTCAACTCGAACTCGCTAAGGAAGTAGATTTGCCGGTTCAAATCCATACCCCCCACCGGGATAAAAAGAAGGGCACCTCACGCAGTATGGATGTTTGTGAAGAACATGGACTTGATCCCTCTTCTATCGTTATCGACCACAACAATGAAGAGACCGTAAAAGAAGTCCTGGATCGCGGTTTTTGGGCAGCTTTCACCATATACCCCTTTTCTAAAATGGGGAACGAACGGATGGTGGAAGTGGTTCGTCAATACGGTTCCAAAGGCATTATCGTCGATAGTTCCGCAGATTGGGGGATCAGTGATCCTTTATCGGTGCCGAAGACTGCCGCACTCATGAGGGAAAAAGGTATTCCCGAACAAGACATTATAAATGTCTGTTATGCTAATGCATTGGAAGTTTTTGCTCGTAGTGGCAGGATGGATGAAAGCCATTGGACTTCCAATCAACAAATTGACCAGTCCCAAAAATTCCTGGGCAATTCCATTCTCAGGGGTGGCCAAAAGCCAAGGATAGAGAACGGCAACATAGTCATCAATTGATCTACTGCGAAATGATGCTCCATGCCTAAACTGCTTCCATTGCTGCAGCTCATGCGACCGGCCAACATTGTCACTGCAATTGCAGACATATTGTTGGGCGTTGCAGCTTCCGGCATTGCAATCGGGCTTCTACCTTGGCAATTAGAGGGTACTCATCTGGCAGATCTATCCTGGCTTATTGTAGCAACCATTGGTCTATACGGAGGTGGAGTGGTGATGAACGATGTCTTCGATACCGAACTCGATCGGATCGAAAGACCCGAAAGGCCCATCCCAAGTGGTCGAGTTAGTCATAAAGCAGCCACGGTACTCGGTATACTGTTATTGACAATAGGACTGGTTGGAGCCGGAATGGTTTCGAGCACCAGTATCGCACTTGCCGGGGCCATAAGCTTTGCGGCAGTCTGGTATGATGCCTACGGAAAACATCACTCATTTTGGGGCCCGCTAAACATGGGCTTATGCCGAGGGCTGAACTTGCTCTTAGGCATGAGCATTGGAACGCTTGGTGCGATGGCTCTCTGGCTGCCATTGATACCCATCCTCTACATTTCAGCAATCACGATAATTAGCCGGGGAGAAGTGCACGGTACCGGTAAAGAAAAGCTATATTTGGGGATTGGGTTATACGGTATCGTTTTCGCAATGATTCTGATATTTTCCGGCAACAAAATGCACTGTCTACCGTTTCTGTTATTATTTGGCGGGGCAGTTCTGCCACCTTTATTCAAAGCCCTGCAGTCACTACAACCTAAAGACATTGGCAAAGCGGTTAAAGCAGGTGTACTGGCCTTGATCCTGATGGATGCGGCTTTGGCTGCCGGCCTGGCCGGCTGGCAATATGGTTTGGTCATTGTGATCCTATTACCCATCTCCCTGTTCCTAGCTCGATTTTTTGCTGTTACCTAACGTCTTATTCACAGTTTGCAAATTTGTATGGATAAAATACTACACCAGGCATTTCAGGTTTCTTTTCATTACGATGTCCTATTTACCGAACATGTTTTTGATCCTTCAAACCGGGCCTTAGCCGGCGTGATGTCTGAACGCGGTTCTCAAGCCCGTCAATCTAAGGCTTTGGTCGTTATAGACGATGGCTTGTTGCCCTTTTATCCCGATCTTCCCGAAAAAATCATCCGGTACTTTGATGTCCATCAGGCGGTCGCTCAGCTTTCCACTTCTCCCCTGTTGGTAAAAGGAGGAGAACAGGCCAAGAACGAACCCCGACTGGTAGACCTGATCTTGCAGGCCGTCAATGATTTGGCCATCGACCGACATTCATTCGTTATCGGTATTGGAGGAGGAGCGGTTCTAGACATGGTTGGCTATGCCGCAGCCATTGCGCACCGAGGTGTTAAACACATCCGTATTCCTACAACCGTATTGGCTCAAAACGACTCCGGGGTAGGGGTAAAAAATGCAGTAAACGCATTCGGTAAGAAAAACTTTATCGGTTGTTTCGCTCCCCCCGTGGCGGTCATCAATGATGGTGAATTTCTAAAAACCCTGGATGACAGGGATTGGCGGGCCGGCATCTCAGAAGCAATTAAGGTCAGT
>JANQRV010000109.1 GCA_028284395.1 Saprospiraceae bacterium | reverse complement strand
TTGCTCAAATTAAATGGGTAACTTTTGATCACCGGGGAAAGGCTTAGCATCTGGATGTTTTTCTAGTCAGTTCGAGAAGTTTGGAGCCCTTCGGGCGTTCGAGCTGTTTGAGATCGACAATTCAAACGCCCGAAGGGCTTCAAACAGCTCAAACAATTTGTACATTCGCTTTAATTTAATGCCAGAAATCTACATTTGCAACCTCTGAGATTTTCGTAAATTATTTTTGATCACTTAAATAAACTCTACTTACTTACGATTTTAGTATCCCGGATTCTGCGGTAACAAATTTGAGTTTCGGTCCAGTTCATCCTGAGGCAGTGGGAGCAGGTAATCGCGACCTGAGTCGAAATTTTCATGAGGTTCTAATGAATTGGGGCCTTTGAAGACCTGTTCTCCTAGCTGGCGCCGCTTGATATCATACCAGCGCTTGAACTCGAAGGCTAGTTCCAGTCTTCTTTCGTCCAAAATTAAATCCCTAAGATCGGCTTGGGACAGCCCTGTTGCGACATCTTCCGGGAAATTGGTCGGCGTTCCGGCCCAATTGCGCGCCCGGGCCCGGATCTCATTGAGATACGCGAGGATTTCTCCTTCCGAACCACCAATTTCATTTAATGCTTCCGCGGCAATTAATAGCACTTCCGCATAGCGGAAAGCTACGTAATTGTTATCTGATCGGCCGCCGTCGCCTCGATGTTCCCCTGCATTCCTCCAGAATTTGCCGATGTGGGGTCGGGGCGATCCATGGTTGGGGGCAAATTGCTCAAAGCCCACCATCTCTCCGTCCAGAAATGCGGTATCGATAAAGCTAACTTCTCTTCGATAGTCTCTTGCATCCCAGGTATCGTACACGGCAAAGGCCGGCACACTGACACTCCAACCCGAATTGGTATTGGGTAGCGTGACGGTTCGAATACCGGTAATCGGTCCCATCCAATCCTGATTGGTATTTCCTTGATTTACATTGCCCAAAAAATCTACTGCGAAGAGATGCTCTGCTAATCCATCCGCATTGGCGGCGTCAAAAAGCTGTGCAAAGTCATCCATTAATTGGTAGCCGAAAGTTCCCTTATTGTCAATTACCCATTTGGCTTCGTCATATGCACCCTGCCAGTTGCCCAGTGTCATATGCACCGAAGCCAGATAAGCGGCTGCGGTTCCCCGGGTAGGGCGGCTTCTTAAGCCCGAACTGTAATTATCGGGAAGCGTGGTCTTGGCGGCTTCCAGATCTGCAATAATACCCGCATAAACATCGGCTGCCGGGGTTTTTGAAGCATCTTTTATGGACTCCGGGTCGTCGATAAAAAAGTCGATGTAGGGAATATCACCAAATAGGCGCACCAAGTGATAATAGGCAAAGGCTCTTAGAAACTTAGCCTCCCCGATTAATTCATCCACTTGGCGGGATGGAGGAATTTGTTCCGCCCCGCTAATGGCAGCATTTGCCGCTCCGATGATTCGGTAGGAAGTGGGCCAAAAGGCGGCCACCATGCCATTGTTGGAATCCATATTAAAATCATTGACTTGTTGACGGCGACCAGGAGTGTTTCGATCACCAATGTCGCACATGTCTCCGCGCAACTGAAGCGTCAATACTAATTTTCGGCCATAGTAAGCTTCATTGGCGATGTAGGAGTAAGCCCCCAGTACGGCGGTCTCCAAGTCATCCGCCGTTTTGAAAAAACTTTCGGGTGCTAAAAGACCAATTGGGTTTTCCTCTAAATCAGTACATTGGAAAAAGCTGAAGGATAGTAAGAGGATGGCCGGTATTTTGAATGTATTTTTCATTTTCTAGTGATTTTTCATTGAAAAATTAGTGTTAAAGACTAAACCACACCGTACTCGGGTACATTAAAACCCGACGTTCAATCCAAAGGTAAATCCCTTGATGTTGGGATAACTTCCATAATCTAGTCCGAGGTTTCTATTGCCATCGGTATTACCCGAAGTTCGATAGTTCACTTCAGGGTCGTAGCCTTCGTAATCCGTAATGGTCATCAGGTTTTGTCCGCTGATGTAAATTCTTAAGTTTTGAATGCCAATGCTTTGGGCGACACTCTTGGGGAGGTTGTATCCCAGTGCAATGTTCTTCAGCCGGATAAAACTACCATCCTGCACCCAGCGAGTGGAAGCTCTCCGGGTACGCCCCGTTCTCGCCTGGGGGACATCCGTATCCGTGTTCGAAGGTGTCCACCGGTTTAATGCATTGGTAGTAGCATTATTCAACCCGGCCAGTAAATCCAATTCCATCAGGGTGTAACTGTACAGGTCATTGCCCTGTGAACCCACGAAGAAAATGTTCAGATCAAATCTTTTGAAACTAAAGTCGTTGTTCCAACCAAAAATGAAATTGGGATGTGGGTTGCCGATAATGGTCCGGTCATCGGCATTGAGTTCGCCGCTGCCATCGATATCTTCGAATCTTTCTCCACCGGCTACTTGCTCAAACCCACCACCGGGAATGAATTCGTCTCCGTCCTGATAAACACCGAGATAATTCCAGCCGAAGAAAGAACCTACCGGCTCTCCTTCTCTGAGTATTTGGGTATTGCCGAGCCCGACCATGTGTCCTGGTCCGGAGCTGTAAAAAATATCATTGCCATCGGGCAATTCCAGTATCTTATTTCTGTTTTGCGAGATGTTGAAATCCATGTCCCACTTAAAGGCTCCCACAAGATTTCTGGTACTCACGGTCAATTCAAACCCCTTGTTTTCTACGGCACCAATATTGGACAGCTGGGATCCATAACCGGAGTATTCAGGCAAGGGTAGCCGGAACAGCAGATCATTCGTTTCCATTCTGTAATAATCCGCAGTAACGTTTACTCTTCCATCAAATAATCCAAGATCGACTCCGATATTCAATTGATTGGTAGTCTCCCATGTGAGGTTATTGTTGGCAACGGCGGTCGGTGCTACTGCGTTTACGGGCACTCCATTTTGAATCGTCAATACATTGGAAAACCGGGCCAGCGTTTCGTATGAGCCAATGGCGCGATTCCCCGTCTGCCCGTAGCTCACTCTCCACTTCCAATTGGTAATGACATCCACATCCTGAAGAAAAGCTTCGTTACCCATATTCCAGGCAATAGCGCCCGATGGAAAAAAGGCCCATTTATTGTTGATGCTGAAAGTGGAAGAACCGTCGTAGCGGGCATTCAATGTCAGTAAAAAACGGTTGTCAAAACTATAATTCAAACGGCCATAGTAGGAGCTCAATTCCCATTCCGTAAAGCTTGAATTGGGTGCTAACCACACGGAAGACCCTCCCAGGTTCCAGTACTGGCCGGCATCCGTCACGAAGCCCTGGGACCGGCCGCCCCATCTTTCTCCGGTAGATTTTTGGTAAGAATAGCCCCCCATCAGCGTGACGCCATGTATGCCAAAATCTTGAGAATAAGACAGATAACTTTCACTCAGGATCAAGCTGTTTTTGTTGCCGTTGGCACTGCCTGCTCCCCCTACACCGGCTCCCCCCTGCAAAAGGGTCGGCGTATAGGAACCGGATCGTCCGTTGTCGCTGCTGGCTCCAAGGCTGGTTCGAATCTTAAGCGCCCTGAAAATCTCATATTCCGCGAATACCGTGCCCTGAAAACGATCCGTAATATTTTCATTGATGGATTCTAAAGCCACGGCCACCGGATTGTCGTGTCGATCATTTATTCTTGCCAGGGTATAGTTTCCATCTTCATCAAAGATGCCTTGATCGGGCCCGAATTTAAAAGCACTGGAAACAACTCCGCTGCTGTTGGCTCCGCCGGAACTTTCCTGGGTTCTTACCCCGTTGCGGGAAGTACGGCGCGCAAACAGGTTCAATCCCATGTTGAATTTTTCCGTGGGCTGAATATTGATGTTGCTGGTAATGGAGTACCGCTGAAAATCCGAATTGAGGATGATTCCTTTTTGATCAAAATAGGTGCCCGACAGGTAGTAATTCATCTTGTCCGTCCCGCCTGAAATACCCAACTGGTAGTTTTGGATGTTGCCCGGCCGGAAAATTTCTTCCTGCCAGTCGGTGTTTTCGCCTGCAGATACAAAATCAGGGTTGGTTTCCTGGATGTAATCGGTAAATTGGTTGGCGTCTAAGAGCTCCAGCCGGTTGATTTCTTCTTGTGTGGAATAAGAAACATTTAGATCGATCCGGGTTTTTCCGCTTTCCCCTCTTTTGGTAGTCACCATGATGACTCCGTTAGCACCTCTCGAACCATAGATCGCAGTAGCCGATGCGTCCTTTAAAACTTCTACGGAAGCAATGTCTTCCGGTGGCGGTAATGCCGCTCCTACGAAACCATCTACTACGTAAATGGGGTCGCTGCTCGCATTGATGGAAGTTCCGCCGCGAATTCTCACTTTGTGATCCGCCCCGGGCTCACCGTTATTTGCGGTGATCTGCACGCCGGCGGCTCTGCCTTGTAGCGCTTGTACGGCCCCTAAGGCAGGGTAAGCAGTCAATTCTTCCGCTTTGACGGATGAAACCGACCCGGTCAGGTCGCTCTTTTTAACCGAACCGTAACCAACCACGACGACTTCGTCCAGTATATTATCCGAAGTATTCATGACCAGGTCGATAACGGTACGACCATTGATCGGGACTTCTCTAAGTTCGTAACCCGTATAGGAAAAGATCAATATTCCATCCGTAGAAGGTGCTTCAAGCGTATAATTGCCCTCAAAGTCGGTGACGGTTCCGATCTGCGTTCCTTTTAACTGTACCGTTGCACCAATGAGTGGGTCTCCTTCCTCTCCCGTCACCTTGCCGGAAATGGTCACAAAATTACTTTCCAGGAAAGAGGTCGTCAGTTGAAGGTTTTCGATGGGGTTGTTCTTTTTTCGTTGGATTGAAAAGTTACCGCCCGATTCCAGTTTTTGAATCTTTTTGATGTGGCGTTTCAGCTTTTTGGTGTTTCGTTCTCCCTTTTTTGTGTTTTTGATGATGAGGAAAAACTTTTCTCCATGAGATTCATACTTAAATCCCAGCGGATTCAACAATCGGTTCATGGCGACGTCCAATGCCTCTTCCTGTCTAAATTTAAAATCCGAACGAATGGAAGCAACCGATTTGGAATCGTAAGAAAAGAAAACCTCATACCGCTCACTGAATTCCTCCAGGATCAACGAAAGGGGGCGCTCGGCCTGAGAGCGAATGGACGTGTTGGCATTTAACGACTGTACCAGGCCAATGAATAAAATAATAGTCGGGTAAATAAACCAAATAGACTTAAAATGGTTTTTAAGTTTCATATCTTTGATTTTTAACTTAATAATCTATACTCCTGGGGCGGCAGTTATTGCTGCCTCAGTCTTTTTTACTGAACGTACAGTAGATTTCCTTCTACCTTTATGCTGACCTCGAAACTACCCTCCAAAATGGGAATGGCAACTTCGAGTTTATCCATGGGAATTGAAATGGTCTTTACGGTGCTCCATAGTTTGTTGTCACTGATTTGAACTTGTACGCCGTATATTTCTTCCAATTTGGAGAAGATTTCTTTACCGCTTTTATCCTTCATGACCAGCACTCCGTCTTTCCATGAAGCGTGTTGTTCGGCAGACACCTCTTTCAGGCGTTTTACAATCGTTTTTTCTTCGCCCGAGTAGGCCAAAAAATCGCCGGGCTCCAACATCGTTTCTTCCCCCTCCGGAAATTTGAGTTTGATGGATCCATGTTCCAGGAAAACATCGGTCTGTTTGTCCCGACTATTAACATTAAATGCCGTTCCTAAAACTTCGATGGTCAGATCCTTGGTGACTACCACAAACTTGGCGTTCGTCGCCGGTTTTTTTTCTACTTCAAAGAATGCTTCTCCCGTTAGCTGTACGGTTCGGTCAGCTCCTGCTTTCCATTCTTCATCGTATTCAATCGAGGAGTTCGCATTTAATTTTACTACGGATCCATCGGGAAGCAGATGGTCTTGCCAGTCTCCGTATCCCGTGCTGTAAGTGATGGTGCTACCCGTGGAATCTACCAAAAACCAGATGCCGAACCCGATCATGAATACGGCCGCTGCCGCTGCCACTTTCCGCCAAACTGTCAGGTTTCGTCGCCTCTTTTGAGCCGACTGCCGCGACTGTATCATGGCTTTAATATTTCGACGCATTTCTTTGCTCAACGCCGCAGAAACAGGGTTGGTTACTGCTTCATTTTCCCAAATTTCTTGCAGCTTTTCTTCAATTGCCGATAAGTCCTTCGTCTGAAAATATTGCTGCAATACATTCAAATCTTCTTTGGAAGCGTTTCCATTTAAATACCGTTCAATGATGTTCTTAATCATAAATTTCTAGCGTAAAACTCAAGTATGCTTTTTTGAGCAGGATGGAATATTCCTTTTATAGTGTATACGAATCCAAAAAAGGAATACCCCTATTGGTAAAAAAATAAATCAGTCGAAATGGAAATCAGTGTGAAAGAAAATTTAGACAACTTCAATCACAGAAAAACAGAAAGGAAAGAAGTCATTTTGACTTTTACGAATTGAAGGGCTTTACTCATTTGATTTTCTACTGTTTTAACGGAAATGGAGAGCCGTTCTGCAATTTCCCGATAACTCAGGCCCTCCTTTCTGCTAAGACGAAAAATTTCACCTCGCTTCCTCGGCATCAGGTCAATTACATCATCCAATTGCTCCGACAAGTCGTGCAACATAACTTGCTCCTCCGTACAGTTGCTAATGGCAGGAAGCCCTATCTGATAATTACTTTGTAAAGTGCTGAGCCTGGCTTTTTTTCTCAACTCGTCAATTGACAGATTTCTGGCAATCACAAAAATCTGACCATCCAGCGGTTTGTGCGTGGCCAACTGCGACCGCTTTTCCCATAATCTGACAAACAACTGTTGGGTTAATTCCTGTGCATCAGCAGGATGACGTACACAACGGAGCATAAATTGGTAGACCTTCTGATGAAATTGAGCATAGATTTCATCGAAGGCTCGCGGGTCGTTATTATGCAATCGTTCGATTAGTTGTTCCACTTTAAAATCAAATGAATAAACCAAAAACAGCGTGAATGAAGCAGTTCTTGAGAAGTCTAAATTAGAATCCGGCGAACTACTTATTATTTTGATTTTGAACTAAATAAACAAATTTTATACGCTAAACAAATATGATAAAAAATAATTTTTTTTCAAACTAAATTAATGTAAAATTACTTCAATTGCGCAGAAGTCAGGCGACTACCCGGGCTGAATCATTCCGTTGTCAGGCGGCAAACAAGCACCCAATCCTGTCCCGGGATCGGGGAAAACTCCCAGACTCCATTGTTCAATTTTTTAGCAGTACCTTCTTTGGTGTTTCCGGTAATCGGATCAAACCACTGGATCGTGTAATTGGCTTTATGCGGCAAGCGCAATTGAAAAACCGAAGCCTTTGGCACGTAGGCCAAAATCAGGTTTTTCCGGTCGTCGGCTACTACGGAAACGAAGTGGTTATAGGCTTCGTCTCCCGGTTGATCCAATAACAATTCACCCGCTGGACGAAGGGTCCACCATTCAAACTGCTGCATGAATTTTGAAAGCAGGCCGATTTGAATGCTGCCTGGAAACGCGATGCTTTTCCGCCAGGTGGAAGGCCCCTTAGTGGCCCCCGAAAAGTGATTTTCCACCATCTGTCCCTCCTTCTCAATCCATGGCCAGATACCATTGGCACCATAAGTAACACCTCCGACCGGGGCGGCAAAAATACTCCAGTAGGAAGCATTGCGGACGTCTTCAGCGGTGATTTTAAAGTGTATTTCTTCGTAGTTGGGTTCTGCATTGATAATCGGTCTGGGAGGCAGCAAGTGCCAACTGTCAACGATTGGCCCCTTGTTGAGCCAATCCACCACTTTTTGTCGATTGCTATGACTGGTTTGGTAAGTGACTACGGTGTGCCAGTCCTGATCCGCAAATGCTGCTCCAATCCATTGTTGGCCGGAAGGATGTAGGGTAACAGGAGCTTGCGTCCGATTCTTAAAAACTTCTCGTCCAATGTACTTCCACCGTTGTGCATTATCATCCAGGTATTTGCCGTCTCCCCCCAAAATCCACACCACGTGATTGCCTTGCCACCTTGCTACGATGTATTTGGCCAGCAATACTGCTTCTTCCTTCGGCAGGTAATATCCCGGGCTCAAATACCGCCCCGTAATCGAAGGCAAGGCCCACAGCAAGACGGGAGCGGCTACCAATCCGTGCTGATTGATTTGCTGACACCTTTCATCCATTCTTTTGAAAAATGCAGGGTTGATTTCGATCTTTCCACTGCCCGTAAAAGCCACTTCCCCTTCCTTGTTTTTTGCCCCTCCTCTCCATTGAGTAGCAACAAATTGGATGAGGTTGTAATCATTTCTTTTTCTGTGATCCAGGTAATAGTCCCAGTCCTCTTTGGAGGATTTCAACGCGCCGTTCCAGGCGGTACACCCCGTCCAGAAGAAAGGGGTGCCATCGGCGTGTCTTAGGTGATAATCGCCTTTTCGGGTTTGTACCATGCCGTGTTGGTAGATGGCTAAATCAGAATCGTTTTCGGTGATGGTCAATTGTCCTTTCTGTCCGTTCAGCCCTTGATTCGAAGCGTCCGAGCAATGGCTTTCCCATTGCCATACGCCTATCTCATCCGGGCAAAACCGAATTTTCCAATCCGTACCTCCATCCCAAAACCCATTCAATATCCAGGTTCTACCCGTCGGAGAAGTGAAAGTGGCTTGAAAATTTTTGACATCGTATAAGGCATTCTCGTAGGTCTTATCGCTCTTAAAGTCCAGTTGAACTCTGGACCAGATCGGATGCATGGAATTTTGTGCGGTTCCGGTGGAACCAATCAGCAGCAGGAGAAAAGAAAAAAAGTGCTTCATTGTCAATTCAGTTTTGGATCGAATGCAATCGGTTTTGAACGGTGATCAACTTCCTTCGGCATTTAATAAGCCACAACGTACCGCTTATACGCTACTATTGCCTGCGCTTCCATTCTTTTCTGGATTCATACAAACAATTTTGACCCTTTTTTCAGATTTTTTTACCCCTCATTCCAATTACATTTGATCCGGTAGCCCCTTGGTGGGAACTGCGGGAAACTCCAATCAAAAAGTAGTAATTACATGGTTAAAATCCGGAAGAAATTTTGGGGGAGGAAGACCCGGTGGAAAGGCATTCTTTTTGCCGGGTTGAGCCCTGCGCTGGTCGCTGTCTTGGTTGGCGGTCTGCTACTGGGGTGCCGCACCGACAATAAGGAGCTACAGCGTTCGTCTCAGCCGATGAACGTGTTGTTTATTGCCGTCGATGATTTGCGTCCCGAATTGGGGTGGTAGGGTATTGATGAGATAAAGACGCCCCACATCGACCGCCTTGCCGGCCGTGGATTTCTCTTTGAACAAGCCTTTTGCAATGTACCGGTATGCGGTGCATCGAGGGCGAGTATACTTTCGGGCCTCAGACCGACTGCAAACCGCTTTTTGGCGCACAATAGTTATCTGGATCAAGACGCTCCCGGCGTGACGACCCTTGCGGAACACTTTAAAAACCACGGTTACCACACGCTGAGTATCGGAAAAGTGCTGCATCACTGGCAAGAAGATGCGCTCGTCAGTTGGAGTGAAAAGCCGTGGCATCCCCGCGCATTCGCACCGGGATCGCCGGGCCGGCAACGATTGAATTATGCACTGGCCGGCAACATAGATAAAAGACCTCCCTTTGAGCAGGCGGAAGTAGCGGACAGTGTCTATCACGATGGAAAAATTGCCATCCATACCGTTCAAAAACTGCAGGCTCTGGCCCGGGAAGAAGTTCCCTTTTTTCTGGCGGCGGGTTTTGTCAAAACCCACCTGCCCTTCAACGCTCCGGCGAAATACTGGGAGCTGTACGATCCGAAAACTTTTGCTGCCGGGACCTCCGTGCCCTTCCCGGTTTCGGCTCCGCCGGAGGCTTATCACCATTCTGCGGAATTACGCACTTACGACGGCATACCCGCAGAAGGTCTGATCCCCGATTCCCTGGCTCGTCAGTTGATCCATGGTTATTATGCCTGCGTAAGCTTCGTCGATGCTCAGATCGGTTTGATACTCCAGGAATTGGAAAAGTTGGAGTTGGCCGATCGTACCATCGTCGTCTTATGGGGAGATCACGGTTGGAGTTTGGGAGAGCATGATCTGTGGTGCAAGCATTCTACCTTCGGTGTGGCTATGCAGGCTCCGCTGATTGTCTCTATTCCGGGTAGGAAAGGAGGCCGGCGCGTCGAATCACTGGTTGAGTTTGTGGACATTTATCCAAGTCTGGTTGAACTGACTGGCTTACCGCAACCGTCGCACTTGCAAGGCGAGAGTTTTGTCGACTTGCTGGATGATCCGAATGCGGAAGGGAAAAAAGCCGTTTATGGAAGATGGAAAAATGCGGAAGTGGTACGGACCCGCCAGCATAGTTACACCGAATGGTCGGCAGAAGATGGTTCGATGAGGAGCAGAATGCTTTTCGATCTTCGGGAAGACCCCCATGAAACACGCAATATTGCCGAATTACCGGAACGGGCGGACCACCTTCAAAAAATCAGCGAATACCTGTCACACCCACACGATATTGATTGAAGTTGTCGAAAGTTTGCGAAAGTGACGCTGAGGGTCGTTAAAAATTTAGTACTATGATCAATTTTAACCACGTGGTATTTTTTCTTTTTTGGACAATAGCTTTGACATTGCTCCACGGCTGCGGTGCGAACGAAGGTAAAATCGTGCAAAGTACGTTGGTGGAGCGTCCAGCGCCAATGGATACATTCAAAGCCTACATGCGCCAATTCAATGCCGAGGATCCGTACGAAAGTAAAACCTACATTAAAAATGACAAGGCATTGGCGTGGCTTAAAGGTCAGATTCCCTTGTTTGAATGTCCGGACAACGCCATCGAACAAACTTACTACTTCCGGTGGTGGACCCTGCGTAAACACATCAGGAAAACCCGGGAATCTTTCGTGATGACGGAATTTTTGCCGGAAGTGCCCTGGTCGGGTCCGGCCAATACGATCGTATGTCCGGTCGGCCACCAGTACAACGATTTCAGATGGTTTCATCCGACCAGCTATCTGGATGACTATTCGAGGTTCTGGTTCGAACGGGGGCAAGTGGACCGCTACTCCAATTGGATCATCGACGCCCTTTACCAAAGGTATCTGGTGACCGACAATGCGGAACCCCTACTGGCACTTTTGCCGAAGATGGTGGAGTTTTACGAGTTATTCGAAAAACGCCAATTGACCGATCAAGGGTATTTCTGGAGTGTCGATACCAGGGAGGGCATGGAATTCAGCATTAGCGGCGTTCCCGAAGAGGTGAGGAAAGCAAACCTGAAACACAGCGAAGTTTACAAAGCGGATTTGGCGTACAAGGGACTGCGGGTGGCAACCAACTCCTACATGTATGCCAATGCCCTGGCTCTTTCCAAAATTGCCGCATTGGCGGGAGATGAGGTCTTACAACGAAAGTTTTCCGATAAGGCAAAAAACCTGAAGACGTTTATTCAGCATCATCTGTGGGATGGTGAGGCCGGCTTTTTCAAATCGTCCAGTAACCAAACGGCACCCCTGGACCTGTCGGATGCGAGGGAGTTAAGCGGATACATACCCTGGTATTTCAACTTGCCCGATCCCGGTTTTGAAAGCGCGTGGTCCTTCTTGATGAAAGAGAATGGATTTTATACCCCTCATGGCCTGACTACTGCCGAACAGAGTCATCCCGATTTCATGTACGACAACGGTCACATGTGTTTCTGGAATGGTCCTTCGTGGCCCTTTGCCACTACCCAGGCCCTCGTGGCCCTGGCCAACCTGTTAAATGAATACGAGCAGCAGATCGTGGATAAAGAAGACTATTGGCAACTACTCCGCGATTATGCCCGGTCCCATCAATTGACACAACCGGACGGACGGCAGATCAATTGGATTGGCGAAAGCATCGACCCGGAAAATGGGGAATGGCTTTCCCGAAGGATCATGTATGACATGGACCGTAAAGACAAAGACCGGGGTGTCCACTACAATCATTCGGGTTACATCGACCTGGTCATCACGGGGTTGGTAGGACTACGACCCCGGCCGGATGATATTCTGGAGATCAACCCATTGGTCCCGGATGAAAAATGGGACTACTTTAAGATGGACAACCTCCTGTACCGGGGTAGATACATCACCATTATGTACGACCGGACCGGCCGGCATTACCGGCAGGGTAAAGGGCTGCATGTTTTTGTAGACGGCAAGGCAGTTGTGACCAATGAGCAACTGGGGAAAATCGAAGTGGAGATGCCGCCGCCCGCCGGCAATTACCGGGAAACCAATGCCGGATGGAAAAAATATGAAGGAAACCCCGTTTTAGGTGGAGACTTAGGCACCTGTTTCGATGTTTCACTGATGCGGGAGGCAGCTACTTATCGCATGTGGTTTTCCTGGCGCCCGGAAAAAAGCATTGCCCTGGTAGAAAGCGACGATGGGAAACACTGGAATGCCCCAAAGATTTCCGTTGGTCCGAATCCGGCCACCGATTGGGAAGAACAGGTGAATCGCCCCGTGGTGATCAGGAATAAGGATGGCTATAAAATGTGGTATACCGGCCAGATCTCTACCCCGGCCAAGACCTCGAAGATCGGATTGGCAACCAGTAGTGATGGTGTCGAGTGGGAGAGGGCAGGGGAGCAACCGGTCCTGCAACCGGATGTACCTTGGGAGAAAAATGCGTTGATGTGTCCGCACGTCATCTGGGACGATGCGAACCAACGCTACCAAATGTGGTATTCCGGCGGAGAACAATACGAACCGGACGCCATCGGTTACGCCAGTAGCGAGGATGGTGTCAACTGGGACAAGCACCCCGACAATCCAATCTTCAAGGCCGACAAGAACAGCCAATGGGAGTACGAAAAGGTAACGGCGTGTCAGGTTGTCAAGCACGGCGAGTGGTACTATATGTTCTACATCGGATTTCACGACGTCCATTGGGCGCAAATCGGCGTGGCCCGTTCTCCGGACGGCATTTCCGATTGGGAGCGCCATCCCCAAAACCCCATCATCAAAACGAGCAAGGAAGGTTGGGACCGGGATGCCTGTTACAAACCCTACGCCATTTTCGATGAAAAAAACGATCGATGGATGCTCTGGTACAATGGACGAAAATTGAGCAAGGAACAAATAGGCCTGGCGATTCACCAAGGAGAAGACCTGGGTTTCTAGCAACAAAACAAGACAATGAGAAGCATGGTACAGCGCTACATTCATCCAATGATTGGAAAACCCCGGAATTTGTGGCCCCTTGCCTGGATCGTTTCGATCTGGCTAGGTTTGTGTTCCTGTGGAGAAATGCGGTCACTGGAATCTTCGGCAAAGAAGGAATGGACATTTGTGAGCATTCCCGATTTTCTGAATAAGGATACCCATTATCCGCATCCGGGTTTTGAGGAAGGATTGACTTATTTTTTGGAGGCTGTGAAAGCCGAAAACCCCGATTTCGTGCTGGTGGCGGGAGATCTGGTGGATGGCCGATGGCCCTCCAAACTAGAGCCGACCAAAGAAGGAATAGAGGAAAAGGCCTCCGTTTTTTACCCCGCATGGAAAGCGAGGATGGCTGCCCACCGGCTGAAATACTACGTGGCGGTGGGCGATCACGAAATTGGAGACAACCCATGGCCGGAAGCCAAAGCGGAATTGGTCGCCGTTTTTGAAGCGCAATTCCGACAGCATATGCAAATGCCGGAGAACGGCCCCTCCCATATGAAGGGACTGGCCTATTACTTCATCCATAATAACAGCTTGTTCATTACCGTGGACGTATTCGAACGAGGGATGGGAAAGGAGGGACACATCGTCGCTCAGGTCACGGGCGAACAACTGCGCTGGCTGGAGGAAGTATTAGCGCAAAACAAGCAGGTAGATCACGTCATTGTCATGGGGCATACCCCGGTCCTGGCACCGGTCAACCGGCTTCATTCCAGCGGTATGATGCTGGAAAAAGCAGACCGATCACCTCTCTGGCAGACTTTGGCAGCGCACGGAGTCGACCTCTACCTGTGTGGAGAAGTACATGCGGTGACTTGTACGGAGAAAAACGGGGTGCAACAGATTGCTCACGGCAGCCTGTTTGGATGGAATCCGACCGTCAACTACCTGGTCGGGAAAGTATCGGGAGATAAGATGGTGCTGGAATTGAAAGAAATTGACATCATCCCCAATGTCGTCGATCGAAAATCACTCAGCATCGAATTTTCCCAGGCCGCCAAAGAAAACGGTTTCAGGACCATCGGCAGCATGACGATCGACAAATCTTCACGGGAAGCAGTGAAAAAGAAAACCGGTTGCTTCTCAGAAAAGGATCGAAAATGAAAAAGATTATTTTAACACTCATAGGTCTGACGGTCTTGTTTACTTGCGACTCGTCGGGACCGGCGGTGAAGCGAGAGGAAGAAGCCGCAAGACCAAATATTCTCCTCATTTTGGCGGACGACCTCGGATATTCCGACCTCGGGTGTTACGGCGGCGAGATCCGTACCCCGCATCTTGATAGTCTGGCGGTCAACGGCATTCGCTTCACTCAGATGTATAATTCGGCCCGGTGCTGTCCCAGCCGAGCCTCCCTGCTGACCGGGCTGTATCCGCACCAGGCGGGCATGGGAGAAATGGCGGGAAAGGACCGGGGGCTTCCCGGGTATCGGGGAACCTTGACCCCCAATACGGTTACCATTGCCGAAGTGTTGAAAGAAGCGGGCTATCGCACCTTCGGAGCCGGTAAGTGGCACGTCCATCATCCCGGGCCGATCGAGCGGGGGTTCGAAGAGTTTTATGGTTTTTTGGAAGACTACGGCGTAGATAGTTTTGAGCCCCAATGGATGAAAAGGTACCCTCCGGGAAGACCGGAAAGAACCTATGAAGAAGGGACTTTCTTCGCAACGGACGCCATTACGGATTACGCACTGGACTTTCTGGAATTGGGTAAAGCTACTCCGGATGCACCCTGGTTTTTGTACGTATCTTATCAGGCGGTGCATTTTCCGGTACAAGCCTGGCCGAAGGACACCGACAAATATCGGGAAACTTACCTGGTAGGCTGGGATACCATCCGGGAGCGAAGATGGCAGCGTATGAAAGAAATGGGAGTCGTGGCCAAAGATGTAAAATTATCGGAGCGGTCGCAAATGGTAAGACCTAAGCATGGGATAGGTAAAGGAATCCCCGGTGACGGTTTCCACAACCCGGCCTGGCGGGAATTGAATCCGGACCGGCAGGCCGATCTCGCCAAACGCATGTCGGTTTATGCGGGAATGGTGGACAATATGGACCAAAATATCGGCCGTATCATTCAATACCTGACCGAAAACGGGGCCTTGGAAAATACGCTCATATTCTTTCTGAGCGACAATGGTGCTTGCGGAGAGTGGGATACATTCGGGTTTGAATACCCGGATCTAAATGCCAGGGTGCATGGGAATACATTGCTCAATCCCAATAAGTTGCACAAAGGGTCGGCGTTGGAGAAGTTAGGAGGACCCGACGGACCACTCTTTAGTTACGGCTCCGGATGGGCCAATGCCAGTAATACTCCGTTCTCCCTCTATAAAATGTTTGTACACGAAGCGGGTATCAGTACCCCGTTCATCATGTACTGGCCAAAACAGTTCGGGCGGGGGGGCATCTTTGACGACCATTACGCTCATTTCAATGACATTATGGCCACCTGCATCGATGTCGCAAACACTACTTACCCGGCGTCTTACCGCGGCAATCCGACGACTTCAATGGAGGGCATCAGCCTTTTGAAAACGTTGGAAGGCCGGTCGGATCCCAATCGCATCCTCTCGTTTGAGCATTGGGGACATGCTGCCGTCAGAATCGGAGATTGGAAACTGGTCAGCCGCCGTGCATCCCTGTCGCAGCACAATTTTCGCGCTGATGCAAGATTCGAATTGTACAACATCAGGAAAGATCGATCGGAAACCACCGATTTGGCCGCTGACTATCCCGACAAAGTCAAACGTATGAAGGAGGTCATGCTGCAGGAATTTGCCAGGACCCAGGTATTTCCCCGGGCATCAGGGAAGTAATTTACCGGAAGCGTCTTCGGCCTGAGTCCGGGCATATTGCGTAGGTGTCTGGCCGAATTGTTTATGAAAACAAATTCTGAAGTATTTTGGAGTCCGAAAGCCTACTTTATAGGCTATCTCCGATACATTTAGTTTTTGCTGGCTCAGAAGCCGGGCGGCTTGTTTGAGCCGCAATGTCTTCATAAAGTTATTGGGCGTTTGTCCGGTCAGTGCCTTAATTTTGGTAAATAGTACCGGCCGGCTGACCGCCAGTAAATAGGCGAATCGATCGACCGAGAAATCCGTGTTTTCGATTTGTTCGTGGGCAATTGCGATCGCTCGGTTTAGGAAATCCTCGTCTGCGGAGGTAATGGTGATTTCCCGGGCCTCCAGATTAACCACCCGTAGAAATTTATTTTTAATTTCCTCTTTTGACCGCAACAGGTTGCGAACTCTAAGCTTTAGTTCTTCCGGACTAAAGGGTTTGGCAATGTAATCATCGGCACCGAACCTTAGTCCTTCGAGTTTGTCGACAATGGCATGCTTAGCCGTGAGCAGTATTACGGGGATGTGACTGGTTTCCAGACTCGACTTGATCCTCTTGCAAAATTCAGTGCCGCTGCAAACCGGCATCACGACATCGCTGATGACGAGATCGGGCTGTACCTCCATTGCCATTTGAAAACCTTGCTTTCCGTCGGATGCCAGAACAACCTTGTAATCGGAAGCGAAAATGCCTTGTACAAAGTGCTGCATCTCCGGGTTGTCTTCAACCACCAAGAGGCATGGTCGGCCCGCTACGGGCATTGAATTCTCCTCTGGTCTGGGCACTTTGGTCACTGTTGTTGTGACCGCCGTGACCCTTTCATCGATCTGTTGCTTTGCTTCAGTGTCGATTTGATGGGCCTGAAAATGACGATTCCCTTTGCTCAAGGTAATGGTGAAACGGGCACCTTCGCCGGGGCGACTCTGTAGGGAAATGGTACCGTGATGCAGTTCGATCAATTGTTTGGAAAGGGCCAGTCCGATCCCCACTCCATTGAGCATGGAGTATGCCCCCTGGGCTTTTTCGTAGAAGCGCTTAAAAACTTGTTCCTGCTGATTGACGGCGATGCCTCGCCCACTATCCTGCACCTGGATGAAAACGTGGTGTTGATCATCTTGGATGGAAAGCGTGATCCGTCCCCCTTCGGGAGTGAATTTGAAAGCATTGGACAGCAAATTAAAGACGACTTTTTCTATTTTGTCCGGATCAAGCCACAGTTCAACCGGAGATTGGATGTATTCAAAATCGTAGGTGATGTTTCTGCGTCGCGCAATGTGTTCAAATGAAGAGAAAATCTCCTCCAAAAATCCAATGAGATCAACTTTTCCGACTTTGAGGGAGAGGTGTCCTTGCTCTACTTTTCTAAAAACCAATAGTTGATTGGCTAGATTGAGCAATCGGTTGGCATTGCGTTTGACCCCCCGGAGGAACTCGGTTTTTTCCGGGTTGTGCTCTCGATGAAGCAATTCTTCGATCGGCCCGGTGATCAAGGCCAATGGCGTTCGGAGCTCATGAGTTATATTGGTGAAGAAGTTCAACTTCATTTCGTGCATTTCTTTTTGCTGTTCCTTGGCCATTTGCTCCAGTTGCAACCGGTGGTTCAGCCGAACATAGCGCACCCCAGCCAAAACCAGAAGGCCTAACACCAGGGCATATCCGCAATAGGCCCAGGCCGTAAGCCAGGGTGGTGGCAGTACCTTTATGGAAAGAACCCGATCCGTATTGCTCCAAACACCGCTGCTGTTTGCTCCCTTTAGCCGGAATACGTAATCTCCATGTTTTTGAATGGTATAGGAAGCTTCGGATTTCCCGGTCCGGTAATTCCAATGTTTATCCAGTCCCTCCAAAAGAAAAGCATACTGATTGCTGTTTACATTCATATAGTCGGGTACGGAAAACTGCAGGGTAAAACTAGCTTCGTTGTGCCGGAATACCAATTGTTGCGTTTGATTGATGGACCTGGACAGCAGGCCGGTATGATCGTTGACTTTTACCGGCGCATTGTGGTACATCAGATCGGTAAAGACGACGTTCGGCGCATCGGTTTTGACTTGAAGGTCTTCGGGATGAAAAAGGCTGAACCCCTCCGTACCGCCAAAGAGCAATTCTCCCGAAAGGAGTTGGGCGTAGGCGTTGTAATTGTGTTCGTGATTGATGAGGCCGTTCGTATCGTCGTAGTTGACAAAAGTTTCCTTTTGCGGATCAAATCGAGTAATGCCGCTACTGGTACTGAGCCAAAGTTGACCTCGGTCGTCTTCGAGAATGCCCAGTACGGTGTTTCCCGAAAGTCCTTCGGCTGCTCCGTAGTGCTGTGTCCTGCCACTTTCGGGCTCGAAGCGAATCAGGCCACTCCCAAAACTGCCCAGCCACAGCCGTTGTTTGCTGTCCTCGAAAAGCGCATAGATATTCAGGTCGGGAAGAAATCTCCGGAAACTCGCTGGAGGACCTTTCGGCCCGTCTCGGACAACGAGGTTGAGGCCGGCTTCCGTTCCGATCCAAATGCGCCCTTCCCGGTCTTTGACAATGGCCCTTGGGAAATCAGAGCTGAGGCTGTGGGGGCGATCCGCTTCTGACCGGTAATTTTGGAAATCCCAACTGTTTAGGTCCAGAATACTCAAACCATCGGAATGACAGAGTGTCCACAAATGGTCGCCGTCTTTCATCAAGGCATAGACATTGTTGCCGGCTAGGCTCTTTGGATCATCCGGGTTGTGTTTGAACCGTTGAAATCGTCCGGAGCGAATGTCGAGCAGATTGAGCCCCGCGCGATAGGTGCCTATCCAGAGGTTCGGACCATCCGCCAATAATGTCTTTATGGTATTGCCGCTCAAACTGTGTTCATCCGCCGGCCGGTGCCGGTAATTCGAAAACCGTTTATTTTGCCGGTCGTAGTAATCCACGCCGCCGCCCTCGGTACCGATCCAGATATTTCCAACCGGGTCTTCGGCAAAAGAACTGATGATGTTATGACTTAAACTGTTGTGATCGGAGGTAAATTCGAAATTGGTAAACTGATCGAGAACAGCATCGAAATAATTGACGCCACGGTGATAGGTTCCGATCCACATACCGCCGCTTCGATCGAAAAAAAGTGACCGAATGGAGCTGTTGCTCAAACTCGCTCCGCTTTGCCTTTCTTCGTTAAACCGCTGAAATCCGTTTTGCCCGGGCGTGAATTTGTTGAGGCCGCTAAAGGTCGATACCCATAAAGTGCCGTCCGGCGCCAGGACTACAGTACGAATTCGATCGTCGTTCAGGCTCGCCGGATTTTCTTTACGGCGTCGGTAAGCAATCACTGCCCGACGGCTGCGATCCCAACAATACAATCCGTCTTCGGCGGTGCCGATCCACAGATTACCGGCACGGTCTTCCGCCAGGCTCTTTATTGATTTAGACGCGGGGGAGCGATGATCACGATCGGAGAAAGGATTTTGGAGCGCATAACTCGAATCACCTTCCATTTGCAACCGGAAAAGTCCTGCATCGGTTCCAACGAACAGACGACCATTCTGGTCCTCCTTAAGCGCGTTAACGGCTTGTTTTGCCGCCGGGATGGTATCGTTGAAAACCGATGACAATCGATGATCCGCCCCCATTAAATACAAACCGTGCTGAGTGCCGACCCACAGGCGATGCCGGGAATCCCGGAGGATACAGCTCACGGAATAGACAGGTGTTGCTTCGCCGGGCCGAGGCCCGACGTGATAGTTGCGGAAACCATCGTCGGATGACCGGTACCGGGATAAACCCGCGAAGGTTCCGATCCACAGACAATCGGCATGTTCATCAAAGTAAAGGACCCGAATATCATTGGACGGTAGGGAGGCAGATTGCCGCCCCGTTTTTCGATACACTTTAAACCGGAAGCCGTCATACCGGTTCAGGCCATCTCTGGTACCTAACCAGATGAATCCCTCACGGTCCTGTGTAATCGAAAATACGGTACTATGGGAAAGCCCGCTTTTTTTGTTCAGCTGCCTGAACTTCAGACCGGTCTGAGCCGTCAATGTCGTATGCATTAAAAGCACCAGCCAGAGAATACCCTGTAAAATTTTCCCATTCTTCATCTTGCCGCTTATCGTGATCTTACTCAAATAAATGACTCCGCTCCATCGCCATCTGCACGACCGCATTTTATGAGTCATCCTGACTAAATTAGTGATTTCGGAAGAAAATTCATGATACGGAACAGAACCGGCAAATCTGAAGATTTTGCCAGTTCTAAAGAATCAAGAACTATTTACTTAAAATAAATTTCATACTCGTTTGTAATTTTTTGACCTGTCGTGCGAATCATGTGGAAAGTCTAATTCAAAATACATGATTACACTTAACAAAAAAACAAGTACGGAATTATTTGAATCAAAGCAACCTGCACTACAGGGACAAGAAGGGGGAAGAATCCACTATTTGGATAATCTCAGGGCCTATGCCATGCTACTTGGCGTTGTTTTCCATGGCTCACTGGCTTATAGTCCGCTTTCGCACAATGTTTGGTTGACAGCAGATATGCAAAAGTCCACCCTCATTGACGTTGTTGCCTGGTGCACTCATCTTTTCCGAATGCCGATATTTTTTCTAATTGCCGGCTATTTCGCATTTTTCCTCCTGGAGAAACGAGGATTGAAAGAGATGATGAAGAACAGAGCAAAGCGCATTTTAGTGCCTTTCGTATTATTCCTTCCGATCATTATGATCAGCACTTTCATGATTGCGGGTATGGCGGTCAAAACAGTAGCGAATCAACCACCCCTATTACAGGCAATAGGATATATAATGAGTCATCCGGAGAGTGCACAGGGGCCTGTCAGGACGATGCACCTCTGGTTTTTATACATTTTGCTCTACATGTACATAGTGGCTATCCTGTTTTATAAAAAACGTTGGCCGGAGGCCATCAATCGATGGATCAACAGGAATGTATTTTTGTTTCTAGTCCTTTGCCAGTTGTTTGCAGGACTCTCTCTTATTACTAAGGCCAAACCGCATCCGTCACCCGAAAGTCTCATACCGGAGCTGTGGGCCTTTGGCTTCTACGGATTATTCTTTCTCTTGGGTTGTTACATTTATCGGAATTATGGCTTAATCGAGCAGTTTGCACGCTACCGTAAGACCCTATTGATATCCGGGTTGCTAGCTTATAGCGGATATTATTTTTTGCTGCCCGGCCCCATCAGTTTGCAAGAAGCTATGGAGGCAACAAGCAATATCGAGGTTACTTTCCACCAGGTTGTATGCAGCCTATTAGAAGGAATAGCAGCAGTGAATTTGACGCTCGGTCTACTCATTGTCGGGAAAAAATACTTGAATCACAAAAGCCGGATCTCCAGATATATTGCCGATTCATCTTATTGGGTTTATTTAATCCATTTACCGGTGTTGATTTATATCCAATTTATGCTGATCGACAAAGAGCTTAATTTGTGGATTAAATTTTTCATTTCTTGCGGAGCAACAGTTTTTATCGGAATTGGTAGTTATGCGCTTTTAGTAAGATGGACTCCCATCGGGGCGCTACTCAATGGGAAAAGAAAATCCATTCTTTGAATAGTACTTAATTTAGTGAAAAGGGATAAGAAAACATTTTTGGAGATCATTTCGTCGCATCAGTTGATTATTTTCAAGGTCTGCAACATGTACTGCACCAACCCCGAAGATAAAAAAGACTTGGTGCAGGAGGTTATTCTTCAACTTTGGAGGTCCTTCGAAAAGTACGACGAAAGATTCAAATTGTCTACCTGGATATACCGAATTACCATGAATGTGGCGATCTCCAATTATCGAAAATATACTACGCGACAAAAAAGGTTTCAACCCCTGGACAAAAACTTGGTCAATATCGCGATCGAGGAGGATCGGGAGCTGACAGAACAGACTCAAATGTTGTGGCAGATGATTAAACAATTGAATGAATTCGATAAAGCCTTGGTCATACTTTATCTCGAAGAAAAAAGTTACGAGGAAATAGGCTCTATCCTCGATATTTCGAAGAATGTCGTAGGAGTTCGGCTAAACCGAATAAGACAGAAATTGAAAAAGAAGATTGAAAACCAGTGATTTATGCAGTTAGACGAATATAAAAGACTATGGACCGGACTTGAAAACAATATTGAGAGAAATTGGCAGCTCGACCTGGATGTACTGAAAAAACTTAATCTGGGCAAAACTAGGAATAAAATAAGGCACCTTTTCCGGGTGAAGTTCATCGCCTTGTGTTTTTTTTTGGTTGTGACCTCTCACTTATTATTGCTTATTATCGAGGATGAATTGCCCCCAACTACAATCATAACATTGAGCTTCTATACTCTTTGGACCGCACTAGTAAGCGTCTTTCTGATATACGAGCTTTTTTTGCTCCAACGCGTTAACTACACCGAACCGCTGGTTACTCTCTTAAAAAGGTTGGTCCTTATTAAACTTTCCACCATAAGACTACTCAGGCTCGGTGCCTTAATTTTACCTGTTAATACTGCATTTCTGGGATATTACTTCGTTTTTGGTAGGAATTTACTGGAAGATCTATTGAATCATGGGATCAACTGGTTAATTGGAGTTACGTTTGCAAGCTGTCTGCTTATTTCAATTTGGTTGTATAAAAAATTCAATGCTAAAAATGCCGGTAAGCCATGGATGTATCAATTACTTAGAGGTAATGGCAGTCAAATTATGGATGCCATTCACTATGTCAAGGAAGTACAGTCATTTGAAAAAGATGTATAAACATGAGAAAATCGCTTTCCAATCTTTGCCAACTGTGAATGTGCGATCCATAATCATATATCCCAAGATGCAAAACACGCACCTGATTTACTTCCGAATCTGTAATTTGGATACAAAAAACAGTAAGAGGTATAGGAATTCGATTCTCCGTAAGCATAACTTCGTATTGATTAATCAATAATTAAATGGAGTATCATGATTTCAAAATTTCTTGCCGATATGGCAACAAAATCAGGAAATGCGCCACTTTTTGACAATCCCAAAAATTATGACCTTGAATACGAAGATGTACACTTCACCACGGAAGATGGAGTCGGGCTTTCGGGGTGGCTTATCAATCCCGGAGAAGACAAAGTCATCATTCAAAACCATTTTGGAATTTATTGCTCCAGAGCAGGTTATACGGTGGAGGGTAAGGCGTTTTATATGAAGGCATGGCCTGAAGACATTAATTTTCTCAAACATATAAAGGTAATGGCAGATGTGGGATATACCGTATTGGCCTATGATTTGAGAAATCATGGCGAAAGTGGGAATGGTGTTAAACCAAGAGTATGTGATGGACAAGAAGAATACAAGGATGTAATGGCGGCTGTTAAATTCATCTCAAATCATGATGATTACAAAAATGCTCCGATTGGACTTCTAAGTTTGTGTATGGGTTCGAGCGCAACCGTTCTTAATTACGGAATTGAAGACGGGCTCGAAAACCATCCCAACATTAAGGCTATGGTTATCATACAACCCTTATATACTGGTGCCTGGTTTGAGAATTGGAACATTCCAAAGTTTTTAATCAATCAATCCGCAAAATATAGCCTTAAACACGGTGGAATAGATTTTAGAAAGTCTCCCATTGACCATTTTAAACACATTACCGTTCCAACCATGATTGTTCAAAATGAAAATGACCCGGTAACCGACATGAAATTTGTAAAAGCGTGTTACAGCGAGCTCAAAGTGGAAAAAGAAATGGTCTGGACAAGCATAGACAAAAACAGGCTTGCCGGATATGCTGATATAGCAGAACATCCTGAGAAAATGATGGAGTGGTTTGGTAAATTTGTCAAATAATGAAAGAAATAATTCAATTAGACAGCATCTCAAAAGCATCGCATTTTTTAGGGCTGGCAAAACCAAAACATCCTTTAGTCGCGGTTTTTAACCACAAAGACATCCAAAATGGCCATGCATTAGTTGGCAAAACTTTCACGAACTCTTTTTATCTGGTGCAATTTAAACAATGCCATTCAGGTTCGTTTGGCTATGGCAGAACTTCTTACGACTTCGAAGAAGCAACGCTGATGTTTATAGCGCCGAATCAAGTGTTAGCGGTTAATGGCTGGCTGGAAGAGGAACAGATAAATGGATGGGGGTTGATGTTTCATCCCGACTTGATTCGGAAATCACAGCTTGGAAACAATATTGACCAATATACCTTTTTTTCGTATGAGGTGACCGAAGCATTGCACATTTCGGATGAAGAAAAAAATACGATCTTAAGTTTAAGGGATAACATCGTTAAAGAATATAGTCAGAATATTGACCGGCAAAGTCAAAAGTTAATTGTGACGAGCATTGAGCTGTTTTTGGATTATTGTACCCGATATTACACGCGTCAGTTTTTTACTCGTGAGAATCTGAACAAGGACATTGTAGCACGTTTCGAATCTCTGCTCAAAACATACTATAATTCCAATAAGCAATTGGAAAAAGGAATGCCAAGTGTCAGGTATTGCGGAGAAGCTTTGAATATGTCCCCAAATTATTTTAGCGACTTACTGAAAAAAGAGACCGGAAGAAACGCCCAGGATCACATACACTATTTCATAATTGAAAAAGCAAAAACACAACTGCTGAATTCTGGCGAATCGGTTGGCAGTATTGCTTATGATTTAGGCTTCGAATATCCCCAAAATTTTAGCAAGTTGTTTAAAAACAAAACCGGGAAAAGTCCTACTGAATTTCGGAGTTTAAATTAGAATAAAGAAAACCTGCATACGAGCGGATACCGGCCATACTCGCCTGGCTGAAGGAACAGGGATCGGACTCCGGTTATATCCAAAGAACTTGTACGGCTAATGAACGGCAGCTTAGAATTCAATACATAGGACTTTCAGAAAATGAGTACGATACCGAAGATTGAATCAACATTTTTTGAGTTATTAAGAGACATTAACGAGATTGCCAATCGCCAACACCATTGGGAAATCCCATCGAAAGATCCCTGGGTGAATGATGTGATATTCAAGGAATTTTGGACCGTGACCTCAAAATCCTTAGAGGAATATGGAAAAGATATGGGCATCATCCAGATTGACGAAGGAGGTATTATTTTTTGTCTGGAAAAGTCCAAAATTGGAATTCTGCAATCCTATCTGGAAATGGGCCCGGAGGAGTGCATGGTTTTACAAGATTTTATCGGCAAATAGAACTAGAACTGGCAAATCTTCAGATTTGCCAGTTCTTAAGATCTGCCGCCGGGACGTTGCTTACCCATTCTTCTTTTCCTTTTGTAAAACTGCTTATCCGCAATGTAAATGGTCTTTCTGACTTCGCAGAAGGTCTTGGTCCGATCCCGGTTGGTCAGCAAGGTTGATTTTACGATTTCGATCTCTTGATCGCTTGCAACTCTTTGCTTGATGTCTGCCAATTCTTGCGGGGAGTAATCGAACTCTGCGTACAAATCTTCTTTAGCAGGCCGTTTAAAGTAGATTTCCGCCGACTTGTCCCATAACACATAATCGTCACCGATCAAGTTCATCAATTGAACCATTGGAATGGGATCTACCGCCGAAAACAAACTTCCGCCAAAAATGGAATTGACGTAATTCAGGTTCTTGTAACTAATCGGAAGCTTGATCTTTATGTGCAGCAAATCTGCCGAAACTTCGGTGATTCTGGCGGTGGTCCGGCGATACATGGGCGAAAGATTAAACCCGTACTTGAACATGTTAGGTCTGCCAATGTATCTCGAACCAAAATCTCCTATTTTTTTATACAAAGACATGGTAGTAGTGTTTTAAAACCAATTACAGTAAGCCTCCATGTTACGTGTTGCCCTTTACTACACAGTTTTGGATCACTTTGGGAATTTGGTTTAGGAAAAGAATTAAGTTACTTTTGTAAACCAAATATACATTGATAAGCGACAAAGAAACAATAAGTTTCCATGAGTGAATTAAGTAACGCTGAAGAAACCAATGCTGATAATCAGTTGGTTAAGAATGAAAAAAGATTGAAAAAAATTTTCAAGTACATCGATCCAAAGGAACAACCCAACTTTTGTCCCGTACGAGATATCTTTTCGGTCGTTTCGGATAAATGGAGCGTATTGATCATTGGCTTTCTCGGGCAGCATGATGCGATCAGATTCAATGAGCTAAAAAAAATGGTCTATGGTATATCTTCGAAAATTCTCTCTGAGCGATTGAAGCGGCTGGAAAGAGATGGTTACATCGAGCGGAAGGTTTACGTCGAAGTGCCCATCCGGGTGGAGTATAAGTTGACGGAACTGGGAAGTTCCTATTTGAATCAGTTGTTAAATTTCGGAGACTGGATAGGGCAATTTGCATCTCAGATCCTTAAAAGCAGAAAAGCTTATGATGGCAAATAGAGTAGGGGGGCGCTCAGAACTGGCAAATCTTCAGATTTGCCAGTTCTTAAGAATAGTTTTTGGGCAGTTTGATTTGTACTAGGGTGCCTTCATCCGGCTTTGACTGGATCGAAATATGGCCTCCGTGTCTCTTGACAATTTTTTGGCAAATGGCCAGTCCGATTCCAAAACCCGGACGGTCGGCCTGTGTCCTTCCCCGTTCAAACAATTTGAAGGAATCGATTTCGGTCGAGTCGAAACCTATACCATTGTCCTGCATTTCCACTACGTCATAATTGTTCTCCGTATACTTTTGAATTTGCAGGATCAAAGGAATACCTTTCCTGTGGTATTTAAAGGAATTGGAAAGTATGTTACCCATTAAGTTCTGAATCAATCGATGATCCCCATAGAGTGTAATAGCGGGGGAGATTTCGGTCTGGAGGTTTGTAAGGTCGTACGTGCTTTGTAAAGACTGGATTTCTTTTTCTAGGACCAAACTAAGATTGATCGACTTTTTATTGACGGGTTCTTTGCTGAACAATGTCAACTGTTCGAGACTCTGGACCAAATCGCAAAGGTATTTGCCGGCTTCCTTAATGTAGCCTAAATATTCGCTGCTTTTACCCCATGAGTCCAGTTCTTTCTGCAAGAGCTGAGAAAAAGAAAGAATGGTTCTCATTGGTTGTCTGGCATCGTGTCCCAAAAAGTAACTGAATGACTCCAGGTCGGCAGTACGTTGTTGTACCTGCTGCTCAAGATATGCATTGGTATTTTCCAGCTTCTCCATATTCTTTCTCTTTTCGGTTACATCTCTTTGAACCGCGATCCAATGGGTGTAGAAGCCTTCGTCATTTTTGACTGGAACAATACCAAGGTCAACCCAAAAGGGTTCGCCGGATTTGTGGTAGTTGAGAATTTCACAATTGATTGATTCCCAGTTTGACAATCCTCGTCTGATGGTTTCTTTTGTTTGGGAAGAAGTGCCAGGTCCCTGAAGATAGCGGGGAGTATGGCCGAGTATCTCCCGCTCTGAATAACCGCTCATTCGGGTGAAAGCAGGATTGGCGAAAATGATTTTCGGGCCTTTGGGCGGATCGATGGGCTCCGCCCGGGTAATCAGGATCGCATCATTCGTATTCATCACCACCGATTGGAGTAGATTCCGAAAAAAGCTTTCGTTCGTTTGATGGGATTCATAGGCGCCCAAAATACCGGTGGCTCCTACTACTTTTCCTTGATCCAAAATGGGAATAAATCTTGCCCTGGTCACAACCTCCTGTCCGCTTACCGGCTTGTATAACTTCAGCAACGGCAGGTCAATGCTTCGGTTTTCTTGGATTACTGCCTGGTCAAGGTAATAGTAACATTCTTCCCGGAGGGAAGGAAAGAGCTCAAAAATATTCTTGTTGAGTGCATTGGTTTCGTTGGTGCCCAGTAGAGCCTGCATAGATTTATTCCAAAAAGTGACCAGGTGGTTTTTATCAATGCGGAAAATGCAGTCAAAAGTTTCTTGTAGTATTAAATCGGTCGCTGTCATCTCATCTTGGGTTTTATGTCCTATCATTTCGAATGGACGAATTCATGATATTCCCGGTTCACGATTCATTCGAAATGGCGTAAAACTGACGGAGCCTATACGGAGTTATTGATTCCCATCAGTACGATACATAGATTAAAAGATTACTATTCGATATCATTTGAAATACAAGCAAATATAAGTATTATTTTATCCGTAAGGTGGCTTAGCACTGCAAATAGGCACGGATAATGTAAACCAATTAAAGAGAATGGTAAAAATGAACCTAACGGAGCTGATTTCATTAACGGAGCAACCGAACCTCTACGAAAAGGGCACTGCTTTCATGTGGACGGACTCGCATATTTCAAAACAATTGCTGCAAATTCATCTGAATCCGGACATTGATCTGGCGAGCCGTAAAAAATCAACGATCGAAAAAACTGCTACCTGGATTTTGGAAACTCAGGATGACGATGCCCAACTAAGTATTTTGGATTTGGGTTGCGGCCCGGGCCTGTACACGGAATTTTTTGCCCAGAAAGGGCATGAAGTAACCGGAATTGACATCTCAAAAAATTCGATCGATTATGCCACTGAGTCCGCAAGAGACAATGGATTAAGCATTGACTATCAAAATGTCAGCTATCTAGAAGTCGATTTTGGGCAAGAAAGATTCGATTTAGTCGTACTCATTTACACCGATTTGGGTGTGCTGATGCCAACGGAGCGAGCACAACTTCTAGCCAATATTTTTAAGGCTCTGAAGAAGGGTGGAGTTTTCATTTTTGACGTCCTGAAGGACAGTGGATGGCAGGATAAATTATCCCCCAAAACGTGGGAAGCAAGCCCCGCCGGTTTTTGGAGACCAAACCCGTACTTGGCTTTATCGGAATCGTTCTTATACGAAAAGGAAAAAGTAATGCTGTTTCAGCATATCATCATTGAGCATGGCCAGGCTATTGATACGTACCGATTTTGGACCCATTTCTTTGCTCAAAAGGATGTATGCGAGATGTTAGAGCAGCAGCATTTTAGAAACATTGAATTCCGGGAAGATATTTTGCCCGCCAGTGATTTATGGAATGGGGACAATGTGATTTTTACGAAGTGTGTGAAGTAGGAAATGCCGGTGGTGGCCCGGCATACTATTGTGCAATCAGGATCTATCCTGATTTAGGGTTGGGTAGTGTGGTGATTTCAGCATATCCCTGCCGGAACGCAGTAACCTGTGGTAATGCAATTGGTGCTAATAGCGGGCATTTTTGTTTACAAAAACGGACGGCCATTGCCAATCAGTGTGCTTTCAAAGCTCTTCATGGCCCTTCTCGTTTTCCTGAAAGGATTTCTTCTGAGCAATGATAGCTGAGGGAGTTTGTCCAAATCTGGATTCACAAGCCACCACCGACCGTTTCGCTTGCCGACTGTAAAAAAGCCCCGGGATTCGGATATTGCCTTGGAGTTCCCGGTACACTGTGTTAAAGGCCAGGCCAATGAACCGGCCCCCAGCGCCAGGCCGGAGCCTAAAAATTGTCTTCTGTGGATCTTCTTTTTCATAACTGATATTCAAACTGCACTTGTCATTTTGATAAACTCCTCCGGTCTGATGGTGAGAAGTCGATTGCTTACTTTCTGGTAAATATGCTGAGGTAAGTCAAGTACGAGGTTGATAAATTGCTAATCTATTTCCTCTGGATTGATTGGGCTCACAGCGGATTGACGGAATCGTTCATTATTCGTTTTCAAAAACGTAGGGTTTCGGAAACCCCAACTCTCAAAAATCCGATCCCGTAAAGCTTCCCGGCATAAAGAGAATAGAACAATCAGCAATCCAATTATCTGAGGGTTAAAGTAGACCGTTCAATCAGTTTCATTAATCCGCGGCTTTTACCTGATTCACATAGTACATATAAACTTCTCCTTTATTCTTAGCTTTGATTTTTCCTCTGGAAATGAATTCGAAATTCGGATCATTCTTGACAATCGCATACGTGGATTGGCTGATATTAACTCTTCCTTCTTCCCCACTACTTTCCATCCTCGCTGCCATATTCACTGTATCTCCCCAAATATCGTATTGGAATTTTTTCTCTCCAACGATGCCCGCAACGACCGGTCCGGTATGAATTCCGCATCGCATTTCGAAGAATGGCATATGCTCTTTTTTGCGTACATGCTGTCTATCGATGATGAACTGCTGCATCTCTAAAGCCGCTAGAATTAGCGGTTGAGCTCCTTTTTCTTCTGAGGGATCTAGCCCTGTCGCCGCCATATAGGCATCGCCCACTGTTTTGATTTTTTCAATACCGTATTTTTGAATGATCTTATCAAATGCTTTAAAACAAATATCAATCTCAGACACCAATTCCGATGCGGTCAGTTTTTCGGATACTTTGGTAAATTGTTTGAAATCTGTGAAAAGGACACTGACCTGTTCAAAATGTCGCGCTGGTGATTTGCCATCGCGTTTGAGTTCTTCTACAATGTTGGCCGGCAGAATATTGAGCAATAATTCTTCCGAACGTTCTTTTTCTCTAGTGATCGTTTCTTTTTGAGCAACTACCTCCTCAGTACGATCCCTAACTCTTTCCTCAAGCTCTACTTGTCTTTTCCTTAGATTGCGGGTACGCCAATTGATGTAAGTCATGACTGAGCCTGTAATGGAGACAATGAAAAGAAGCTTTGCCCACCAGGTTTTCCACCAAGGCGGATGAATATGGATGACTAGCGAGGCACCTTCTTCATTCCACACTCCGTCACTATTTGAAGCAATAACCCTGAAGGTATAAATACCGTGATCAAGATTGGTGTAGCGAGCTGACCGCAAATATTCAGCATCGATCCAATCTTCCTCATAAGGTTGCAATTTGTATTTGTAGCGATTTCTTAAAGGATCAGAATAATGAAGTCCGACATATTCAAAAGTTAAATTATTCTCCGAATGAGATAAACTGATGCGTTCTAATTCGTAAAGATTACTTTCTGTCGTAGAGAAATCAGTATCATTAATCCTTAAGTCGGTGATCAGGACGTCGGGAGGAAATGTATTTCCCCGCACCTGTTCTGGAAAAAAATGGACCAGACCTTCGGTTCCACAAAAAAAGATTTCTCCGGTACTAGATTTCAAGGCGCCGCTGCGGTTAAAGGTATTGCCCGGCAGACCATCCGACTCGTCGTAATTGATGAAATCCAAAGTTTCGGGATCAAACATTGAGATACCGTTTCCGGTAGACAACCAGAATTTTCCATCGTCATCTTCAAAAATTGCCGTTATGATATTACTGGGTAGGCCGTCTGCCATGGTAAACTGGCGAAAAGCACCATCTGCCGGATTGAAATCCAATAGTCCTCCGTTTTCCGACCCGATCCAGAAATGCCCTCTTTCGTCCTCATAAATATAATTGAATCCGAATTTGTCCAGCACGGGCTTGAATGTGTCGGTTTCCGGTTCATATCGAAATAGAGCTCCTAACCACGTCGATACCCAGATTGCACCGTATCGATCCTCATGAATAATCGAAATACTATTTCGATGCGTTTGAATAGGCCCCTCCGAAAAAGTGTAGTGATCGATACTCCCTTGCTGCCGATCATAACGATAGACACCATTATTCCAGGTGCCGAACCACATTATGCCGGAACGATCTTCCCGAATGCGTAACACCGCATTCTCGTTTGGTCTGGATCGGTCGTTTTCGCGCAACACGAATGGTTTAAATGTCCCTGTTTGAGAATCCATTTGTTCCAACCCTTTCTCTGTCCCTACCCAAAACACCTCTTGGGAATCCTCATAAGTGGCCCAGACGACGTCGTGGTTTAGCGAATGGGGATTGCCTGCCGCGTGGCGAAAATGAGTAAATTGGCCGGTTTTTCGATCCAGCCGATCCAGTCCGCGGCCGCGCGTACTGATCCAGATCACTTGGTTTTCAGACGGGGATTCATAAAGCCAGTTGATGTCATTATATCCAAGACTTTGGCGGTTGGCGGGGTCATGTGTATAGGTATTGAATTTATTTAACGTGGGATCGAGTTTGTAAAGCGGTCCCAGGAAGGAGCTGATCCAGTAACGACCCTGACGATCTTCAAAGAATGATTGAAACATATTATTCACAAATCCATCGGTACCGGCTGTATATCGTTGCAATTCATTCGTTCCTTCCTGGAAATGATGAAGCCCCCCGTTGAACGTGCCGATCCAATATCCTCCCGATCGATCTTGGTGCAATATTTTGACATGAGGACATGAGGAATATAAACCAAAATCGCCAACAGGAGCATGTAACTGACCAGCCTGATCCAGATCGATATCTAACCTAAAAACAACATCCTTTTCTCGATCAAAGTAGTGTAGGCCACTTTGACAGGTACCGATTAAAAGTCTTCCCTTCTGATCTTCAAACAAGGCGGTGACACGATTGTCAATCAGGCTGTGGGAATCGTCAGGATCATGCAAAAACCGTTTGGCTGCGTGTGTTTTCGGGTCAAATCGAATCAGTCCTCCTCCGGTTATCTTGGGATCAAATGGCTCCCCTGTCCCAATCCACAGCTTGTTATGACGGTCGATAAGAAGTTCCCGAATCTCATCATTGTTTACAGTGACCAGCGCATTTGGATCGTGCAAGAAACGATCAAACCGATTACTATCTCTGAGGTATCGGAACAGACTCCCCTCCTGAGTCCCGATCCACAGGTTCCGGAATTGATCTTCGGCAAAAGCATTTACTTGTTCTTGACCTAGACTTTCATGCCTCCGAGGGCTGCTATCATACCGTTGAAAGCAATCACACCCCGGTTCATATCGGTTCAGCCCCAACCTTGTGCCTACCCATAGTACCCCTTTAGAGTCCACAAATAAGCTTTCAATGCCTTCACTATTTATCGAAGTCGAATCGCCCGGAATATAGTTATAAGAGAAAAACTTATAACCATCATATTTTGCCAACCCCGACATCGTGGCAATCCAGATAAACCCATGTTGATCCTGTGCGAAATCCAAGACACTTTCGTATGGTAATCCGTCGCTACCAGTAAACTGTTCCAATCGGTGCGAAAGAGATTGAGAGATTAAAGGAACTGGGATGGACCAAATTATTAATTGAATAAATAACAACCCAACTGCGGACTTGGAAAAGAATGAATGATATATTTTAATGGGATTCATCCCTGTAAAGGACTGAAATACAATAGGCATCAAGTCATAATTGTGATTTGGTACTTAAATATACTAGGATTACCGGTTTCTATTCCAAAATCTCTACTATTCTTCAGACCAATCGATGAAGAGGGCAATCCGGACATGGTGGCCTTTGTAAGGAAGGGCATCCCGGGAGGATCCAATTTAATTTCTAAGAAATTGGAGAACATTTTGGAAGGAGCAGGTTTTCTTAATCCTTCAGATCCTTGAACACCAAGATAATGTGAGATTTACCCTCTTAATCTTTAAAAACAATCTGCCCACATTTAAATTCTATAGGGTTCATTCTGTAAAAAAGATCTTGCCCTTCTAAGCTAAACCCCGCCCGTGCACTAAATTCCGGCCGCCCCACATCATCCACCCTGTAGGTAGAAGTAACTATTACATAAAAGAGGTACGAATCTTGTGGGTTAATGGTTCTTTGTAACATGGTCGGTTTATTATGGTTATGATCTATGTAAGATTTTATATCCAAACCATGGTTAAAAGGTTCTTCATCCCCATAGTCAAACGAAAATTCTTTGTCAAGTGTCATTGTGTCTGGAGGTGATAGAAAAAAATTAAAGTAGGTGTTGGTCGAAGAAGGAAGAGGAATTGAATCTGCGGGAAAATTAATTATTAATTCTAAAGGAGAAGCTGTTTCATTAATTATTCGATTATAGAATATTACATATCCAGATTCCTTGCCAGCAGTGTCGGTGTATAAAAGGTCACCTCTTGGAAGACTATTCTGAATAATTAAGCCTTTACTTGTAGAATCAGTGTACTTATGTTCGGTGTCAATACCTTGTCCTATTGCCGATAAGCAAGTCGTGAATAATAGGATAACAATTAAAAGTCGCATAGGTCTGTTTTTTAATTTGGCCTCTTTTCACTTCAACACGCACATCATTTACTTCCGTTGTTGCCCAGCAAAGATATAAAGCAGACAGAAAAGGCAATTCACATCGCAAGATGTTCATTTCACTTTATTTCATCCACTAGAAGGCTCAAAATAATTATTCATTTGCATTGGATTGCATAACAATATGCCAAACCAAAAAAATGAATAAAATGAATTTTCGATTTGCTTCAGTACTATTGATTAGTATTATTATCCTATTAACCTCTTGTGGGAAGGAAGATGATCTTCCAATATTAGAGATTGTAAGCTATGAAAGCACCTTAGCAAAACTTGACTCTTTAGACAAGGGAGGACGTTGGTTAGCCAATGGTATCAAAGAAGCCAATGAACTAAGTAGCTTAGAAGGAGACCAAGAAGCTAACATTACCAATTTTTTAAATGATTTAGCTATCCATATCGAAACAAGATGTAATGAAAGTGCTAACGATGCTTTTATTAATGATTTAATTGCAGAAGGCTATCCACCGGAAGCCATTACGATCGTTGAAAATGCCATCATAAGAGTGTGTTCCGAGCTCAATGCCCATGAAGGATACTGGATCGAAAATATTGTTGACCCCAATATTCCTTTTCCAATTACAGCGATCAATGATATGCATATTGATGCCGCCACAAAGAAGGTTACGATATATGTACAAACGAAAGTTAATGGGCAAGTTATCAGCCCCCCACAAGTGGAGCCTGGGGAATGTACGATATTGTTCAATGGAGACACCGTATGTTTTCATCCCAATGCAGTTTATCTCAACGGAAGTGGTGAAGAACTGATGCAAGGAGATGATACCGGCGAATGGTGGATAAAACGTATTTGGGAACTAGACGGAGAAGGCTTTCTAAATTGGGAAGCGGAGCCCATGCAGGATTATGGAGAAGGGCTCTGGGTAGAAGCTACGATAATAGAGGACGGGGTTACGATGAAAGTTGGAGACCTTGACAATTCTCATACTGGTGAGTATAATTTAAGAAAGCCACATGTAAATAATTCTCCGGTAACCTATACGGTTACACGGTACGATGCCAATGATCAGCCTCAATATGTTAACACATTTAGCGGGTGTATAACTGAAAAAAGTGATTTTGACGGTCTAGCGCGTAGTTGTCCAAATTAATAAAATTCAACCAGTAAGCTAATAATACGGTCTGCTAGTTGTTAATACTACTTTGTCAAGTTAACAAAACAGAAATATAAAGGTTTTTTTGTTATGAAAAAGAAAGTTTAAGCACAAGAGGATTAAACGGTTATGGCCAT
>JANQRV010000083.1 GCA_028284395.1 Saprospiraceae bacterium | reverse complement strand
ATCGGAAGTCGAAATAATGATGCAGCCCCGAGATCTATGGGCGGTTGTCAACTTGACCTCTTGATCACCGTCTCCCGTTCAGTTCACCATTCATTATGTTCATTTCACTTTGATCGGACCTTCAGGGTGTCGTCATTACCGGCACCTTTGTATGGAGAACTAGAACCAATTATACGATCATGAAGAACTGTCTGTTCCTAGCCCTGATAATATTGTATCTACCAACAGCAGCACAAATTCAATTCAACGGTTTTCAGGAGGTGTTAAACTACGCGGATGCGCATGCTTTGGTGATTAAAAGTGCCGTTATCGGCGAGCAGATAGCCCTTGCTGAAAAGAAAGAAGCAAAGTCCTACTTGTTGCCATCGATCAATGCCTCACTGGGATACAATGACAACATCACTTTGCAACCGACACTGGTTCCTGCGCAACTGCTTAATCCGGATGCAGCGGAGGGTACCTTTCAGCAGCTGAACTTCGGTACGAAGTATCTTTACTCAAGGGGCATGATGGCACAGTGGGATATCTTGAATTTTCAAAAGATATTTGCGGCGAAAACTGCGCAGTTACAAGTGGAGATCAGTAAGGTCAACACGGATGTTCAACGTTTTAATACCTACAATCAGCTGGCCTCCACCTACTATTCCATTCTTCTGACCCGGGAGTCCGTCCGAATTCATGAAGAGAACGTACGCGTCGCCGAAGCCATTTACGAGCATGCAAAAGACAAATATCAGCAAGGCCTCATCAGTTTGGCGGAACAGAATCGAGCGGAGATGAATACGCTTCAAAACCAGAGAAACTTAGACCGGGCAAACAACAATCTGCAGCAGTACTTCAAGCAACTTCAAAGTCAGCTCAACACCAGTGAGCAGATTGCGATCAACGATCAGGCGGAAGGATTTGCTTTGCAAAATACCGTTATTACGGCAATCCATCCCGAAGTTATTTGGCAAGAAATGGAATTGAAAAAACACCGTTCTCTATGGAAACAATCCAAGGCATTGCGCCTGCCATCGATCAGTTTGGTTTATCAATACAATCAGAATTGGGCTACCAATGAATTTATGGACTTTTCCAATGCACAAAAGTTACCCCAACAACTGTTTGGAATCAAGGTCGACTTCACCGGTTTATTGTCGTTTTCTTCCCGGCCACGCATTCATCAATCAAAATGGAAATACGAGAGACAACAGTTGCAGTTACAAAGCACGCAGATAGCTAAAAAACAGGAGGATGCCATATTGCAGCTGCAGTTGCGGCAGAATGCTGATCAACTGGACAAGAATAAGAAAATCCTATCTCTGCAGCAGCAAAATGACGACCATGCGGAAGATCAATATCAAAGCGGCATCATAAGTCTAGATCAACGGCTGGATAAATACGAGGACTTGTTGGTGATTCAGGATCAATACCTGCAAAGCCTGGCAGCTTTTACTCTGTCGCAGTATAAAGTTTACATCCGGCAGATCATATTTTAATCCAATAAATTAATCAGCCAATGCGTAATAAGAGCAAAATACCCCTTTTATGGGGACTGGCATTTCTATTCGTGACACCCTCCTGTAAGGAGAAGGAAATGACGCTGCCCGTCAAAAAAAATATTGAAGAAGCAGTTTTTGCCAGCGGATACATCGAGCAAGAGAACAACATCACCGTTTCCGCCAAAGTGGAAGGAGTCGTTTTATCACTTCCGGTAAAAGAAGGGGATTTGGTTGGAAGCAACGATTTGATCGCCATCATCGAAAACGATGTTCAGGACCACCAATTGCAAGACGCATTGGCCGTTTACCAGGACGCCGTTGTCAATGCTTCCGCCGATTCTCCACAGATGCAGCACCTGCAGACACAGATCGACCAGGCGGAGCGTCAATTGGCCTTTGATCGGGAGAACTTCAGGAGATACAAGGATTTGTGGGAAAGTAGCTCAGTTGCCAAACTCGACTTTGAAAGAGCGAAATTACAATACGAAGCGGCAGAAAGCAATCTTCACTCCCTACGAAAGAATTACGCGGAAGCCCGGAGCAATTCCAACTTGAAAGTTCAGCGAAGCCTCGTCCAGGTCCATACGCAAAAATCATTGCTGAAGGATTATCGATTGACGGCCGGGACCTCCGGGCAAGTGATCCAACTATTCAAAAAACAGGGAGAGCTGGCCCGGCGGGGAGAAGCATTGGCTAAAATAGGCAGCGGCGAATACATCATTAGGCTATTTGTTGCTGAAGAGGACATTATAAAAGTGGACGTTGGTGCTCCGGTGGCCGTGAATGTCCATACATATCCGGAGGAGATTTTTCTGGCAACGATCATCAAAATCTTTCCTGCCTTTGATGAAACAGAGCAGTCCTACGTGGTAGAGGCCAAGTTCCGGGAGCGGCCGGAAAAAATGTTTTCCGGAACACAATTGCAGGCGAACATTCGTACGGGCAGCCGGAAAAACGTTTTGGTCATTCCGTCGGATTACGTTTCCCGGGGCAGTTTTGTCACGCTGGAAAATGGGCAGGAAAAACAAATCGAAACGGGCAGTAAAAACAGCGTTTGGACGGAGGTGGTCTCCGGCATTGCTGAAGCCACCGTACTAGTTAAACCAATCGACTAAAATTTTCGCTCCATGATCAATACGAATCAAAGAATTGCACGAGTTTTTTTGACGTCGCGGTTCAGGCAATTAGTTGTAGCCGTCCTGAGTGTAACCTTTGGCATTGCCATGTACGTATTTATGAACAGTTTCATGACCGGCGTCAACAGCGAGCAGACCGAGATTACATTTACGAGTATGTCTCACATCAGGATTTTCAATGATCTTTCGACGGATGTGCCACCGCTTATGCCTTTTCCCCAAAACGAACATACCGTTTTAATGGTTAACAATGCCAGGAATATCCGACACACCGAAGGCATTAGAAATGCAGCGGCGCTGAAACGAGAATTAGAGCAATTGAGCGATATCACTGGTGTGACAACCCAGTTCAATCAAAATGTTTTCATTCGCAACGGTGTTTCCAGGTCCAGCGCAACGCTTTCGGGGATTGAAACCGAGGGCGAAAATAAACTCTTCAGGACCTCTGAATTTATAACCGAAGGTGATCTATATGAATTGGAAAGACGATCCAATGGCATCATCCTAGGTACGGGCCTGGCACTAAAAATCGGTGTCGGCATGGGGGATAATGTCTTGGTCGCCACTTCCGATGGAGTTACGAAGTCCTTTAAGGTGATTGGGCTCATTGAAACCGGAGCTAATATTGCGGATAAAACCAAGGCGCTGGTTTCCATCAAGACCGCCCGTCAGCTTTTCTCCGAAAACAGTAGTTACGCCAGCGAGATATTGGTCAATATCAAAGACTATAATGAAGCTCCGGCGGTGGCGGCAAAGCTATCACATATGACCAACTATGAAGTGGAAGCTTGGCAAGATGGCAATAGTCAGCTGGACTCGGCCTCCGTCCTGCGAGACATCATCGCCATCGCCGTTTCGCTGGCCATTCTGCTTGTCGCCGGATTCGGAATTTACAACATCATGAATATGACAGTCAACGAGAAGATCAAGGAGATTGCCATTCTAAAGGCGATGGGCTTTAACGGGAAAGATGTGGTGGAGATCTTTTTGACCCAATCGGTGATCATCGGTTTAATCGGTGGCTGGACCGGATTGTTTTTAGGGAATCTCATCGTCAGATTTGTCGATCGCGTTCCCTTTGAAATGGGGCCGTTAGAGACCCTTCCGGTGGCCTACCGGCCGCAAGATTATTTATTAGCTTTTGGATTTGGCCTGTTGATTACTTTTTTGGCGGGCTACTTCCCAGCCAGGAATGCATCGAAAATCGATCCCGTTGAAATTCTAAGGGGATAAATCTGTATACCATCTAAAACCATCAATTATGACGGCATTATCCGTAAGCCATATCAATAAATACTTTTACGAACCGGTGGAATTCCATGTATTGAAGGACATCTCCTTTGAAGTAAAACGAGGTGAATTTGTAGCGATCATGGGAAAATCCGGCTCCGGGAAGTCAACCCTGCTTTATTTGTTGTCGACCATGGACACCAATTACGAAGGCCGCATTGCCATCAATGATACGCTCATCACGGGACTGAAGCAACGCCAACTGGCATCCTTTCGCAATGAACACATCGGCTTTGTATTCCAGTTTCACTTTTTATTGCCGGAGTTTTCGGTTTTGGAAAACGTAATGTTGCCGGCCTTAAAGTTGAAGCGGAAAAGTAAAGACGAAATAGAAGCCAAGGCCATGGAGTTGCTTACGTTACTGGGCGTCAAGGGGCACGAGCACAAGAAAGCCGCCAAAATTTCCGGTGGCCAACAACAAAGAGTGGCCATCGCACGTGCCCTGATCAATTCGCCGGCCATCATCATGGGAGACGAACCAACCGGTAATCTGGACTCCCAAAACACAAACATTGTTTTCGACACCTTTCGTCAATTGGCACAGGAGCAGGGACAAACCATTATTACGGTTACCCACGATGAAGAGTTTGCGGCCAAATGCGATCGCATTATTGAATTGTCTGATGGGGCCATGGTTTAGAGAATGGACTTGTTGGAAATGATTACCTTGGCTGTTGTTACTATAGCATCTATAGCATCTATAGCATCTATAGTATCTATAGCATCAATAGCAACCAAAGCACCAAACCTTTGAAGTCAAAAATAAATACCATACTACCTATTGCCCTGGCGCTGGTGCTCCCGGGCATGAGTCTTTACTCCAATCCGGCCGATGATCATCTGAATCAATTTGGATTGTTGGGAAGTTGGCTTTCTTCCTCGATTTTGTTCTATTTGATCTGGTACTTTCTATGGTTTGTGTGGGATTGGAAACACGGCGTCGGTAAACTTTGGAGAGCATTAGCCGTATTGGCCGTGTTCATGACGATACACCTAACCAGTTATTGGATGGGGTTGCAGGATTTGCAAAATGTAAAATGGTCCCTTTTTTTTCGACTGCTTTTGGCGGTGATTTTGATTGCTGCCATTCAATATTCGTTGAGGGCTCAACAGAACATCGCCCGACTGCTGCTGGAAAAAGAGCAATTGCAGACGGAAAATTACAAAGTTCAATTGAAGGCATTGCGGGCAAAGATCGATCCTCATTTCCTGTTCAATTCCATGAATACTTTGCGTTCGATGGTGCGACAGCATCATGTTAATTCCGAGAGATTTGTCATGAGTCTGTCCGATTTTTATCGACAGACGTTGAAGCACAATGAGCATACCACCCTGCAACTGTCGGAAGAGTTGGCGGTATTGCGGTCGTATTTGTTTTTAATGAAGAGTCGAAATGAGGAAGCCGTATACGTCAACATCGATGTCGATCCGGGCTTATACGGCCGGCATCTGCCCACTCTGGCTTTACAGGTAGTGGTCGAAAACTGCTTCAAGCACAATAGTATGACCTCGAAAATGCCGCTGCGAATCGATGTCAGTAGTACTAAAGATTTTTATATAAGGGTCACGAATAACTTGCAGCCAAAGATCGGGAAGGAGGGGCTCTCCGGCCAGGGCCTGGATTTATTGAGGAAAAGATATGAGTTGATGAAGGTAGACGATGGTCTCGTAGTTGAAAAAATGCCCGATCGATTCAGTGTACAATTAAAATTACTCTCGTAAATGAACGTACTGATCGTAGAAGACGAGTTACATACTGCTTCCTTGTTGCAGGAAATTATTGAACAAGACGGTGATTTTATCGTGACCCAAAAGCTGGAGTCCATTCGCGAGACCGTGCAATATTTGAGCAAGTATCAGCAAAACCTCGATCTTTTGTTTTTTGACATTGAGCTGGCGGATGGACGGAGCTTTGAAATCTTTAAACACATCGATGTAATCGTACCCATCGTCTTTTGTACAGCTTACGATGACTATACTTTGCAAGCGATCAAGAACAATGGCATCGACTATGTTCTAAAGCCGTTTAAAGAAGGAGAGATTCACGATGCGCTCCGCAAATACAAAAAGCTGCTGGCCAACCTGAACCGGAAAACCTCTGCGCCAATCCATATCTCCACCGAACAAGAAAAGCCATTTCAACGGAATTTCCTGACGCAATATCGGGAAAAGACCATCGTCAAAGGCGTAGAGGAAATTGCGCTGTTCTATGTGGAATCCGAAGCGGTATACCTGTATACCTTCAAGGGTGAAAAGTTTCCCTTGTTTAAAAAACTGGAGTACATCGAGTCGGTCTGTAATCCCGGGCAGTTCTTCCGGATCAATCGTCAGATGTTGATCAACCGGTCGGCAGTTATGGGTTTTGAACCTTATTTCAACCGGAAGATCATCTTACAGTTAAATTTCAAATTTGACGATAAGGTTATTGTCAGCCGGCTGAAAGTATCTGCCTTCAAGAATTGGTTGGAGCAATAACCAGCCGGTGTCTGCATGTTGCAGTAAACAAAATCCAAACATTCTTGTTACCTTGATCTAAAATCATTCTCCCTATGAAACAATTTGCCAATCTCCTTCTCCTAACGATATTTTCGATCCTGGCCGCCTGTACACCACAAAGCGTAGCTGAGCCGGAAGAAGAACCGGAAGAAATCTGTGAAACCACTACTACGGCTACGGTCCATTACATGCAAACCACTACCAGTGGTGACGAGGATTTTTACTACCTGGTCTTGACGGATCCCGGTACTGGCCAGGAAATGGAAGTTTTTCCAACTTCGTTGAGTGCTGACCTACAGGTAGAGGGTCTGGAAATTGAAATCAATTATTCGATTTCGCCAAAAGTCTACGAATACATCATTTGTTTGGAAGGTCATGTACTGGATCCCGATAATCCGCATACTTATAAGATGCCCATAGCGGATGTTTGTTCTACTTCCTTATCTTCGTGATCAGATAGAGAACCATTTGGGAGAACCCGTATGCCCACTACAACATTGAACACGCCCTTTACCTTACCTTGTGGGGCCGTACTCAGTAATAGGATCGCTAAAGCCGCTTTGACCGAACGGATGGCGAAAGCCAATCATTTACCGGATCAACGTCACCATCGTTTGTATGAACACTGGGCAAAAAATGGAGCCGGGATGATCCTCAGCGGCAATATTTTGGTGGATAAAAGATATTTGGAGTCGGCCGGAAACATCGTTGTTGAAAAGGATACGCCCTTGGCACCATTCGTCGATTGGGTGGAAAAAGTGCAGCGACACGGTCAGCATTTCTGGGTTCAGTTGAGTCATGCTGGGCGTCAATCATCCATCTTTTCAACCAGAAAACCGGTCTCGGCCTCTGATGTTCAGCTGAAAAAACTGGGCATGTTCGGCAAGCCGGTTCCACTGTCGGAATCGCAAATTGAAGACGTCATTGCTCGTTTTGTGCATGCTGCTTCCTTTTGCCGGAAGGCTGGATTTACCGGAGTTCAATTTCACGGGGCGCACGGTTATTTGATCAGCCAATTCCTTTCTCCCCGCACCAATCGGAGAACCGATCAATGGGGTGGGACCATTGAAAACCGGGCGAGATTGTTGTTTCGAATCGTCGAAGAAAGCCGGAAGGTATTGGGAAAGGATTTTCCGATATCGGTCAAGCTCAATTCCGCTGATTTTCAACGGGGCGGATTTGAGGAGAAAGATTCAAAATATGTGATCAAAGCCCTCGAAGCGCGGGGTGTCGATCTACTGGAGATTTCCGGTGGCACCTACGAACGCTCGGCCATGGTGGGCGTTGGTATGAAGGAAAGTACTCGATCTCGCGAAGCCTATTTTCTTGATTTTGCGAAGGAAGTGCGTTCCGAATGCAACCTACCGCTGATGGTTACGGGCGGCTTTCGAACCCGATCGGTTTGTGAGGAGGCGCTCGCCAACGACGAATTGGATGTTGTGGGTTTTGGGCGACCTTTCCTTTTGCACGAGGCTTTTCCGCGGGTATTTCTCGACGGTACCCTGGATCGCGTGGAGGATCCGGACTTTAAAATTGTCGATCCCAAAAATGCCGATGCGGCAGAAGCGGGTTTTTATGATTTTCAGATTAAGAGATTGGCGAAAGGCCAACCGCTTCACTTCCAGTATTCGGGGCTTAAAATTGCGTTGCGAATACCTTTATTGGAGATGCGGATGGGCCTTCGGAATTGGCTATTTGGATGAGCCATCCATTAAGCCATCGTAATTGCTGCCCTGATAACTGCCCCAAACGACGGGCTTCTTCAAGGGAATGTTGGAGGCTATCCTATGAATATTGATACCGTCAAAGGTGTAAGTATGCTTGAGGTTGTTGCCGTGGCAATAGATGAGATCCAGAAAGCCGTCCTGATCTAAGTCTCCCGCCCAGGGGGTTGATGATAGATTGCTTCCTTCGTATACTTTGCCAAATTGCTTGACATCGCCTTCCCGAAAATCGATGAGAGCCAGAATGTTGTAGAAAGACTTTTGGAACAACTCGTTGACTTCCTGGATGTTGACCGACATGAGCACTTCGTCAAAACCATCGCCGTTCCAATCGAAGACAATCGGCGTGGTATTCTGATAAAAACCGAGTGAGTCGAGGAATTCTATGTTTCCGGTCTTACCGTTGACCATGGCCTGTACGCTCCAATCCAGCCTGGGCCACGTACCGATGGCGTGAGAAACGAAAAAATCCGGCGTTTCATCTTCATTAAACCGGCCGATGGCTACGGAGCTGTAACATTCGGTCTCTACCAGCAATTTGGTTTCCCAGAGGGGGGTAAAATCCCGCCCGTCGAAGGCCAGCAATTTTCCATTGACGGAATTGACGACCACTTCAAGGTGGCCATCGTCATTGAGGTCAACCCTCGAAGCTGGACTGATGTATCCTTTATTGGGGCTGCTGTGGATGGCCTTGGCTCCGGAGAGGTCTTGAGCCAGTACCTGCGATAGTGTACCTACGTATAGATGGCCACCGATGGTTTCCCCGCCGGTACCGAAAACGATCTCATGGTCATCACCACTGAGGGTGGGGGATACCGTTACCGACATATAGGTCTCCTTTCCGTCGGGCATCGCTGCCTTGGCTATCAGGGCACCGGTTTTGGAACTGATGACAACCAGGTTGCCGGCGGGTCGGTTGGGATCATACGGTTCCGCCATTACATCTCCGCCGTTCGAGATCAAAATATCTTCCAAGCCGTCTTCATCCTGGTCGGGAATAAACTGGGGATTGTAAAAATTGAACCAGCCGTCTTTTGCCGGGTCTTTGATGTTTTGCACCTCCAAAAAACGCCATATCTCCGCCCCGGTAGCGCCATTAATGGCAATCAACTCGGCAGATCTACCTCCGATAATGGCATCTGCAACGCCATCTCCATCGATGTCTTTTAGGGCCGCCGAACCGAAAATCTGATCTTGGGCAGAAACGGTCCAAAGCAGATCGCCGGTCGCGCCGTTCAGGGCAAAGACCGCAGTGTCAGAAGCTTGAAACTCCTCCCGTCCTCCACCCAAAATGATGTCGCCGATACCATCGCGATTCAGGTCGGTCACTCTCGGAGAAGAGAAGGTGCCGATGGTGGGTAATGTTTTAGTCCAGGACTTGCTGGCGGAAGGCAGTGCCGGTTGGGTATTGCCAATCCAAAGTAACGTCAGG
>JANQRV010000075.1 GCA_028284395.1 Saprospiraceae bacterium | reverse complement strand
AAACAAAATTGTCCAACCGCAGCCGGCAGCGACTTTTCCGCCTCCGATTCCAGGCAATTCGCAAGGGAAGGCTAAAGGATGCACTAAGCTTGTCTTCCAACATGATCAAAGCAGAAGCTTACGATAGCCATGGAAATGTGGGGCCCATTGAGCTTACATTTGAAGACAGCGTTTTCAGGGAAGCGCTGCCGACAACCATAAAACTCTACCAAAACCGGCCCAATCCCTTTAACCAGGCGACTACAATTGAGTTCGGCCTGCCTTATGCAGGTACCGTCACACTAATTGTATGGAATGCCAGTGGTGAGGAAATCAGGAGAATGAATGGTCAACTCGAAAGAGGCAACCATACTTTCTTTCTGGAGCGTGATCAATTACCGAGAGGTATCTATTACTATCAACTAAAGACGGAACAGGCCGCTATCACCAAAAAGATGGTTGTGGCGGACTGACAACCGATTGCACAATTTTTATTTGTAAATTTTCGAATTGGGGTGAAGTCTCTGGACTTTGCCCTTTTTTATTCCAATGATCGAGGTAAAGGCTACTGTTTTGGATGCTCCAATATGCTTATCTTTAGCACAATTAAAAATTGCTTCTGATGTCCACGACTACGCTTACAAATGCTGATAAAGACGGCAAAAAACAGAATGAACTGCAAGAAGCCTCCTCCAACACCAGTGAAAGTATATCCGACAAGGGAAGACAAAAAAGACTCCGAAGGCGGAAATTTTCCTGGAGAAAGACCGAAAAGCAAGTCAGTCTTTTCTTTTCCATTTTGCTAAAAGCGATGTTATTCACTTTGCTGTTTGGCCTGATTTGGTTGATTTACAAGGGGTTGACCAATGATCAATTTACCCTCGAAGAATTTGAAGTACCACTGGCATTTTCGCAGGGTGGATACAGTGGCAGAGTAGTGGCACAGCAAGTTCAAGATCGGGTGAGTATGATTCAAGAACGAGCTTCAGCACTCCGTAAAGACTCCCTCCAGATCTCGACGACCAGCGAGCCCGGAATGAATGTGACCGTGATGGGGTTTGGATTCTCTCTTGAATCCCTGATCTATTATGCGCGCAGTGTCTTCGGCAAAGAAAATAAATCAATCGGCGGCGAATTGACCGAATTAGACAATGATCTCCGACTTCACTTACGGGTAACCGGTAAGCCGCTAAAGACCTTTACGGAGAGTCTGGATCATAAAAACCGCTCCAAAGCCCTCGATACTTTGTTGCTGCAGGCAGCCGAACACATCATGAAACAAACCGACCCACATAGCCTCGCTATTTACCAGACATCGAGTAATCGCCTGGATGACGCCCTGGCAACGGTTCGATACAACATCAATACTTATCACAAAGAATTGGAATGGGCTTACTGGACTTGGGGATACATTCTCAGCAAAAAACAATTGTACCCGGAAGCGGAACAGAAATTCAAAAAGGCGGTGGAGATCAACCCCAACCTCAATTTTATCTGGTCGGCCCTTAGCGGCATGCAGAATATGCAGCGAAAACGCCCCGAAGCATTGAAAACACTCGAAAAAGCCATCGCCATTCATTCTGAACATGCCGGCCTTTGGCATAGCTTGGCTTGGACAGCGGTCTCCAACCGCAAATATGACCGGGGCATCGAAGCCATTGAAAAAGCCATAGAACTGAACCCTAAAAGATGGTGGTACTATTCCAACCGCGGAGAAATAATGGTCCAGCAAATGAAATTTCAAAAACGAGTCAATCCCGATACATCCTTTTCCAAAGCCGATACATTGGCAATTGTCCAAACCTTTAGAAAGGCCTATGAAACCAGTGAAGGCAATACGAATGGTGCCATGGCCTTATACCAGGCCTATCAATTTGCCAACGAAGCCGATTCGGCTTGGCAAATGCTGGAATTATCCGTAGAGCTCGATCCAAACAATGGTTATTCCTGGCATATCATGCAGGTACATAGCTTTAAAGAAAATAAATTTCTAGAGTCCATCGATTACGGCCAAAAAGCGGTCGATGGCTTTCTTAAGATGGCAGAACACTCTGAAAACACAGAACAGGTCTATAAACGACAAACTGCCCTGAATTACATGGCCATGGCGCATTATTCCCTAAAAGACTACGATGCTGCCACCATCGCCATCAAGGAAGCGATCGCGATAGACCCTAATATTCCGGCCCCTTATACCACACTTGCGGAAATTTATGGTTTTACCAATAAACGCGACCAGTTTTATTCGGCATTGGAAATGGCATTGGAAAAGGGATTCCCAATGAATCAATTGATCAGCATGGAACCCTATACCCGTTTTTTACACGAAGAGCGATTTCGGCAACTCCGGGAAAAATACCTTGCTAAAGGATAATTCGGAACCACAAGTTTCAGGTTGGATTCGCTTTACTCCACCCGTATTTTTGTGGAGTGTAAAAAAATAATATCATCATGACACAAGCCAATCTGGACTTTCAGCGAATTGCAACTGCTATAGAATACCTGACCGTTAACTTCAAGAACCAACCCAACCTGGACGAAGTGGCCCGCCAGGTCCATCTCTCACCCCATCACTTTCAGCGCAAATTTACCGACTGGGCCGGGGTTAGTCCCAAGAAATTCATCCAATTCCTCTCACTCGATTATCTTAGAGAAAGGATCTTTGACACCAGCAATTTACACCAGGCAGCAGATTTGGTGGGGTATTCGGCCCAGTCTCGGGTTTATGATCTCTTTGTCACTCTGGAAGCAGTTACTCCTCGGGAATACAAAACAATGGGTGTCGGGCTCGACATTCGATATGGCTATCACTCTACGCCTTTTGGTGAATGTTTGATCGCCGTAACCGACCGGGGCATTTGCGCATTATCGTTTGTCGATCCATCCGCAAAGCAAGTAGAATTGGAACGACTGGCTCAAAAGTGGGCATTAGCGAACCTTTCGCACCATCAGGAAGAAACGGGCGAAGTGGTTCAAAAGATCTTTTCCCAAAACGGTGCCGAAAAGATCCAGTTATTGGTACAGGGAACCAATTTTCAAATTAAGGTATGGGAAGCCTTGCTCAACATACCGGCGGGATCCCTTAGTACTTACGCCAAAATCGCTCGGTCGATCAACCATGAAAAGGCCGTAAGGGCTGTCGGCACCGCCATTGGCAAAAACCCGATCGCCTACCTTATTCCCTGCCATCGGGTGATCCGTAAGGGTGGACAAATTGGTCAATACCACTGGGGAAGTACGCGTAAAAAAGCCATCATTGGGTGGGAAATGGCCCATTGATCACAGTAGGTTCAGCCGCTTGGTAGTAGGGTCAAATCGAGGTACGACCAGATGTGTATTGAGCTGCATACAAAATTCAAGATCTCGGTGCTGACCAAGTCGGCGAAGGCGTTTGGCTCCATCGCAATCCAGCAGTCGATCTTTCCATCCTTGGCCGGTCTCTAATTGTCCCTCCAGTCGCGCCTTGAGTAATTCGGCGCACGCCTCGTCTTCTTCCGCCGGAACCAATGCATCCAGTCCGATCGGCACAATGCTCACATTGGCGGGAGCCTCCGTTTCAATATGAGAAGCCACAGCCTCGAGATTGGCAAAGCTGGCAATGAGAATTTCGCTGGCGCCGGTACTGTTAACAATGCCTTGCGAACCAGCTGAAGTAGTCAAAATAATTTTCTGTCCCTCCAGGTCCAACTGCGATGCTTCAAAAGGCGAATTGCCATAATCGAAACCCTCGGGAGGAAGCCCGCCTCGCTCCCCAAACAACAGAAATGATGGATTTGTCTTTTTCAGCAGATAAGCCTCATCCAAGCTTCCAATCGGAATAATATACTCGGCCTGACCGGAAAGACAGGCAATAATGGTATTACTGGCCCGAAATACGTCAATGATAATGGTCGTCCCAATTGCGGATTGGGCACCTTTCAGACAGGAATTTATTTTTATGTTCATTGATTTGGATTGTTTTGGGTTTGAGTGGTTCCGGGTTGAAGTGGTTATTGGGCAATTCGGGAAAGAGTCTCCGAAAACTCCTGCTGCGTACTCAGCGAGCGATCCTTCAAATACCATTTCTGCAATTCTATCACGAATTCACTGTAGGGACTGGCATTCGGGTCATTTTTGCGGGCCAACACTTTTTCCTGCATTTTCGTTGGCCGTGGGCCCCAATGCCCGAGTACTTTTTGAGTTTCGGCATCCAAGACCACAATGATTGGAATGGAGCGGCTTCCGTTTGTCAGGAACAGGTCCATCAATGCCGGATGTTCGTCTCGAAATACATAACGCACCGTGATCAAGGCATTGGCAGCGCCCATTTTTTCGACGACCGGAAGGATCTGTGCCGCATCGCCACACCAAGCTTCTGTAATGACGAGCCAGGTTTGTGGTCGCTTAATCTTTTCCAATACCACCTCGGTTTCCGGAAAGATCTTGATCGTCTTGTCCAGACGCTTCATCCGCACGACGTTCATTTTTGTATAACCTACCATGGCCTCGGATTGATCTGGGCCCGACGTTTTACCCGCTTCCAAAAGCTCGTTGATCAGGGTCCGGTACGCACCGTAATCTATGCTTTGTTGTAAGCTTCCTTCAATGGTTGCCTTCATACTATTCTCTTTACAGCTTTATAATTTTTTCGCTAATATAAACACCGGCCTCGCCACTCACCTGAAAAATGTAAACACCGGCCGCCAAATTACTTAAATCCATTGAGAAATGCCCTTGCTGGAAGTCGGTCGATACATTGCCGATGACCTCCACTCCCAAGAGATTGCGAATGCCAAAGGTCAGGTCCTCCCTGGTGGTGGTTTGAAGCGAACCTTGAAGCACGTCGATCACGGGATTGGGGAACAATTGAAAATCAACTACTCGTTCTTTATTAAGTACATCTACCAATAAGGTCGAGGCACTGATTCGGCAAAAATTACCATCAGTTACCACAACACTGTATTCACCATCTTCCAGTGGAGCAATGGTTTCTGAATTCGCTCCATTACTCCAACTGTAGGAATACGGAGATGTACCACCGGCAACGATGGCGCGGAATAAATTGCCCTCCTGTTCGATCATAATTTCCAGCGGGAGGGGTTCGAGGATATCGATCGAATCCACTAATATACATTCGTTGGTATCTCTTACAGTTAAGTAATACCGACCCGCCAAAAGGCTGTCTAACCGATTGCGGTCTTCCGTTCCCAGAATGGTTTCTTCAAATCGCCAGCCAAGTGCATAGGGTGGCGATCCGCCATTGATGACAGCATCCAGACGCCCGCTCGCTTCTCCAGCACAGGAGATATCGATCTTAGTGATGTTTACTTCGATGGAGGCAGCGGGTTCTTCGATCGTCAGGGGAGGAATAGTCGTTCCACATCCTTTCGCGTCGGTAACGCTCAATTCGTAGGTGCCGGCGGGCAGGTTTTCTAAAATTCGATCCGCCCCTCCGTTGTTCCACTCGTAAGTGTAGGGGGTCGTTCCGCCACTTAAAGCAACGGCAATTGAACCGCTATTTCCCCCTTTGCATTTTACATCGTCAATGGTGGTCAAGGAGTCGATCAAGTCAATTCTATCATTAGCGGAATCCAGCGTGGTCTGTTGCAAACTGTCTTGACATCCATTGAAGTCAGTGACGCGCACCCGGTAAGCACCCACCGGAATATCAACGAGATTAGCCACTGAATCAATAACTTGGTTTTCAGCATTAAACCATTCAAAGTGGTAAGGAGGAGTCCCCCCTATGGTACTGGTAAAAATAGCCCCATCCTCTTCGCCGAAACATTGAATCTGGCGGATGCTATCGCGCATTAAGTTCAAAACCGGAGGTTCTTTGGCTTGCTCAAAATCCGACACAACTACACAACCGGTGGCAAGGTCCGTAATCGTTACTCGGTAACTTTGGTTGAGTACGAGATCGGTTGTCGTGACCGAATCAGCTCCGGTATTTAAAATGAAGTTATTGCTAAAATGGTATCTTAAAGACGAGGATCCTCCCGATACAATTGCCGTCATCTCCGCATCATTAAACCCTGCACAAGATACTTCTGTCACAAAGAAGGTATCCAATTGCAACGGCTGCACGCGGGATTTCAATTTGATGGAAGCCAAGGTATCCGTGCATCCGTTGGCATCTTCTATATAGAGTTCGTAATCCCCGGTTTCCGGTCTGTCCAGAATGGGCTCTTCAACTCCGTTGCTCCAAGCAAAGAGATAGGGGCCAATCCCACCGGAAGCAGAACCGACCAATCGATCGGCATCACTTTGTTCGCAGGTTCCACCCGTTTGAATGTCTGCCTCAGCTTCCAATTGGGCGGGTTGACCGAGCACAAATGTAGTATCGATGGGACATTCATTAGCATCTTCCATCTGGAGTCGGTAATTGCCGGCCGCTAAGTCGAAGAGATCCTCCGAATCGGTATCTAGGCCCGCCCAATTGATGTCATAAGGAGGTTGTCCTCCACCTATGGTCAGTTCAATAAAGCCCGTAGAATCTCCAAAGCAGCTAATTTCTCCCACTCCGTCGATGTTGAGTTCCAGTGGAGCGGGGTTCTCAATGGAAAGTGTATCCGACACGAATTCGCATTGATTGCCAGCCTGGATCGTGAGTACGTACCGCCCCGCTCCTACTCCCACTAGAGACTGGTTTGTACTTCCATTACTCCAACTGAACCCCAATGGGGCCGGCCCCGACTCCAACAAACTAACGTTGATGACGCCGTCCCGGCTTTCGAAGCAGCTGGGTTGGCGCACTCCGATATCTACCTTAAAAACTTGCGGTGCCTCAACGGTGATCGTCGTGTCGAGAATACAACCTTGTGCATCACCGATGACTACTCCATAGGTGCCGACACCAATGTCGCTTAGCACATTCGTAGTAGCTCCCGTTGACCAATCATAGGTAAAGGGGCCAAGTCCGCTTGGTGTTAACGATATACTGCCATCCTTCAATCCAACACACTCGGGTTGATTGATGGTTGCCGCTAGCTCCAATTCGGAAACGGCACTCAGTTCAATATCAACCGTATCGGCCGGGCAATTGTTGGAATCCGTAACCACTACGGAATAATTTCCAACCCCCAGTCCGGTAAGAATGCTGTCTTGCGGTCCGTGCTCCCAGGTAAATGAAAAGGAAGGGCTTCCCCCATTGACCTGAATCGTAACGCTGCCGGTCGTATCTCCAACACAATCTGGCTCACTGAATGCCAGGAGACTGGCATCAATGGGGTCCGGCTCGGATATGTCAAAAATAGCGGTAGCAGTACAGCCATTCAAATCCGTAACCTGAACGGGATAACTCCCTACATCCAACCCAGCAATTAGTGGCGTCGTACTTCCATTACTCCAGAAGTATTTATAGGGCAGTATGCCTCCATTACCACTAACCTGGATGACGCCGTCGGCTACATCCGTACAACTCATATTATCCAGTCTTTCTAAGTTGGCGGAAAGACGCTCCGGCCCGATCACCTCCAAAGTATCGAATGTGGTACAGCCATTGGCATCTTGGACAACGACGTTGTAGGACCCCGCTGCTAGTCCGGCTGGATCTTCGACTGAAGCACCGTTGCTCCAATTAAAGGTATATGGACCGGTTCCTCCAAAAACACTAAGATCAATACTCCCATCCGAAAAAGAAAAGCAAGTCGGCGGCAATGGCTCCGCTATGGATTTTAGTTCCTCGGGTTCTTCCACCAAAATATCGGTCAATACCGTTTCGCAAACACCTTCGGTAATGGTTACAGAATAGGTGCCTCCGGCTAAGTCTTCAATGCATTCTGTTGTAGCTCCATTGCTCCACAGATAAACGGGGTTATCAGCGTTGACATTCAGGCAAATTTGGCCATCTCCCGCACCGGCACAACTCACATGATCAATGGTTGGGGCACTTACCTCAGCATCAGGACCGTTGACCAGTACGGAACGCAGAATGAATTCGCAAGGGTCTACCGAACTATCGGTAATGGTAATGCGATAGGATGCCTGACTTAAATTTTCAAGGTTGAATGTCCCATCTACACCCGACGCGTTGCCGCCAACCCCGTTGCCGCTACTCCACGAGTAATTAAAAGGTGCTACTCCATTGAGTGGAGTGATAGCAATCGCCCCATCCGTTCCACCACATGTTGTTACATTATTGATTTGACGTCGGATGGAATCAATACTGGTAGCGGTGACTACTTTTACCGTGTCTTCAGAAAAACAGCCAGTCACATCCGTTACCCGAACGCTGTATCGATCTATGGCTCCGGAAAAAAAAGAGGAATTGATATCGATGGAAGGATCCTCTCTTCCATTGCTCCACAAGTATTCGTAATTGCCCGTACCTCCGGTTGGCACCACGGTAACGGTGCCTGCACCGTCTTTACAGAGTAAAATAGAATCCGACGGAGAAAAAGAGAGCGTCGGTCCCGCCTTGACGGTGACCGGCAACAAAGCCACATCCGTACAGCCTCCGGTAGCCGCTGCCTGAACGTAATAGTTCGTAGTACCATCCAGGGTAATCACATTGGTATTTAATTGATTTTCGGGAGTAGTTGGATTGCCACTGTGAAAAGTGATGGATGCTCCGGTAAAATTGGTCTCCTGAATATCAATATTCGAAAGATTTATGGTTTCTCCCGGGCAAATCTCGGGACCAGCACCAACGGACAAATCGGGATTTGGGTTGACCACCACTACCACTTCTGCTCGTTCTACCGAACCACAAGCAAAGTCAGTTTCCTGGGCATAGAATTTATATTCAATCGGCAAAGAGGTATTGTTAAGTGGGAGTACCGGAGTGAAGCATTCCCCAAAATTGATAAAGTCTTGTCCGTCGGGCGATCCATACCAAAAGATCGGACGTCCAAAACCCGGCGTAGCACAAATTAATGGTTGCTCTCCCGAACAAATGGTGTCGTTGGTTACCTGCGGCAACGGCAGAAACGGATCGTCATCTGTGACATCGTCATTGCAATTATTATCGATGTTGTCGCAGGGAATCTCCGGCATACCCGGATTCACCATCGGGTTGGCATCATTACAATCCGTTCCATCCGTTACAAAACCATCTGGCGGCGTATCAATGCAGCTAAAAAAGAATTGATCAGCATTTCCATAACCATCTCCATCTACGTCTACGAAATATTGATTGAGGGCAGTACTGGCGTTCTCGGAACCGAAAAACACAATGTTGTCCAAGGCAATATCCCCCTTGGAGCCGTTTCCCCCTTTCCCAACAAAGCGGAATTGTACGATGTCCCCGTCGTTGTATTCCGCCAGTCCCAAATAAACTTTTAGCCACTGATTGCCTTTACTGCCCGATTCGCTCCACAAAGGCGTCCAGGTTTCTCCTCCGTCGTCGGAAACTTCCAACGATAAGCTGCCGACGTTATCACCAAACATATGGTAGTTAAAAGCCAGATTACAGGTATCAGAACCAAATTTATTGATTCGGATGCAATTGGAGACCAGATGAGCTTCCTTTCCCGCAGTACAATCTCCGCCACTGGTTTCGAGATACACGTACTGACCGTCCCCATTCACGTCCGAGTCAGGGCCAGTGCCCAACGTTGGGGTCGGACCAGAATGGGCGATCCAATCGAAATCGTCAATGACTGCGTTTTGCCAAAGACCATCGAGCGGACATGAAATGCCGCAAAGCGGATCGCAAGTGGTAGCGGATGCAAAGGTTTCGGAAAGTGTTCTGGGTGGAGGTTGACAACCCGATGTAGCTTGAATCACACAACTATTGACCGAAAAACTACCGGGCGCACAGGACTTTCGGACATAGATGTCGTAAGTCGTATTCTCCGCCAGTCCGGTGATGGCCAAGGGAGGACATCCTCCCGTAACAATTTGCCCCTGACCCGGACTATTGGTAGTACCGGGCGTAAAACCCGGTAATCCGTATTCTATGATAGAAGTACCACAATCGCTTTCATCCGCATCCCAATCGATAATGACGGTAGTAGAATCGATGTCCGTTACTGCCACATCGATGATTGGTAAGCACGAAAGCGGCTCAAAAATCAAATGGACATATTCCAGCGTACCTGCATCCTCGCCAACGTCGTCGCACAACTGCAAAATCCAGTCGCCATTTGGATTGGTTACTCCGTCATTGAAGAGGTAAAAACTTTGTTCCGGCGCATAGGGCCCGTCCAAAAATGGCGCTTCTCCCTCCTCGATGCTCTTGCAAGCCCCCACGGCAAAGGAAGTATACTCTACACAACCACTGGTTGAAAACCTTCCGTAGTCATCTTCACCGCCCCCATTATCGGAACTGATGTCGATCACCTTACCGGCGGGAGAAATGAGGTAAATATCGAGGTCACCGGCCCATTCATGTTGAATGATAAGTTGCACCTCCTTTAAGAAGACATCTACTCCGAGCGCCGTCCCCGGAGCATTATTGACATCGATCGTATATCGATTCGGATTAAAGAAGACTTCTGTTTCCGGACAATTATCGTCCTCGATCGGCAATCCCAATCCACAAGCTGAAGGATTGCTGACAGTTGTTTGGGCATCAACACCCACGGACAAGCCTCCGAAAAAGACAATCCCGATTGCAATCGGAAAAAATTGGCAGACAAATTTTTTAAGCAAATGCATGTGTTCGCATTTTTTAGTTCTTCCCTTACAGCAAACGGAAAGTCTAAACCTAGGTGCTTGACAATAGGTTTTCATTGAGCTTAGACTTGGCAGAACAATTCACCGTTTTACTCAAGAGGTGTTAATGTGTAGTCGAGGGGCGATGCCAATTAAAGTTTAACTGGGTCGTACCAAAATAAGGCAATATTCGGTACAATTTGTAATTGGAGGGGTATGTTATTGCTAAAACTGTATCGGGGCAATCAAATGCTGAAGAAGATCAAGCGGGCGTAGACAAACATCTATTGGAAGAACGAATCAAGTAGGTGATATGATATAATTGCACCTTAAATGTTTTAAGTATGGTTTACACGTAATACAATTTTACCTTGATTGCGATTTTCTTCCATATATCGATGGGCTAATCCTACCTCTGACCAATCGTAGACGCTGTCGACGATGGGCCGTATTGCTCCGCTTTCCAATCTTGCCCAAAGAAATTGTCGCAAAGCCTGGGTCAATTCAATCTTGTATTTCAACTCCCGCGCTCTCAGGGTCGAACCGATGATCCTCAAGCGCTTGCGTAAAACGAGCCCCAGGTTAAGATGAGGGGCTTGCGCACCACCCATAAAGGCAAGAATAATGAGACGGCCATCGGTTTTAAGAAGATTTACATTCCGCTCAAGGTAGGGCGCACCGATGAAATCCAAAATCAAATCCACTCCACCACGGTCCGTCAGATCGAGTACTTCCTTTTCGAAATTCTGTGTTTTGTAATCAATCGCATGATCGGCACCTAAACGCAGGCAAATATCGTGTTTACCAGCTGAAGCCGTGACAATGCTCTTACCCCCTATCGCTTTGATCAGTTGGAGCGCAGCTGTTCCGACACCACTGGCTCCCGCGTGAATGAGTGCCGTCTCTGAGGCCTGGAAGTTTCCCAGCCATTTTATTGCTTGAAAAGCCGTCAAAAAAACTTCTGGTATAGCAGCCGCTTGTTCGAAACTCAATCCCGTTGGTATGGGCAAAGCCATATCTTTGTGTATCCGGACTTGCTGAGCATAACCGCCGCCAGCCAGCAAACCACAGACTCGGTCGCCAATTTTCCAATTGTCTACTTTACTACCGACAGCTATGACTTCGCCAGCCATTTCCAAACCCGGAATTTCACTTTCGCCTTTTGGGGGCGGGTAATGACCTTTCCTCTGTAAAGTATCTGCCCGATTGAGCGCAGTGGCATGAACCTTGACGAGCAATTCTTCTTGACCGATGATCGGATCGGGCCAGGAAGCGATTTGTAACACTTCCGGGCCACCAAATTCTGTGATGACAATGGCTTTCATAAATCGAAAAGATGTCCCATATCTTCCTGTTTCGTCCTCAGATAGTCGATGTTTTCCTCATGGGGGCGAATGATGAGAGGCTCTCTGCTGATGACCTGAATGCTTGAATTATCGAAAGCACCAATCTTTTCTGGGTTGTTCGTCAATAAACGTATTTGACTGATGTCCAGGTACTCCAACATTTCCAAGGCAATATCATATTGTCGCGCATCGACCTCGAACCCCAGATGCAGATTGGCATCAATGGTATTCAGTCCAAGATCCTGCAGATTATAAGCTT
>JANQRV010000074.1 GCA_028284395.1 Saprospiraceae bacterium | reverse complement strand
ATGGCGGCCGGGTCTGTCATTTTACTCCAGCGGATGATGCTGACTTTACCATCTTCGCCTAAAATTCGTCGATTGGATGCTACTTTCTCTACCTCAGCTTGGCCAAAACCCAGATGGGTGACGCTTTTTGCGTTTCGAACGGCATTTTTTACAGCACTACCTGCTTTTCGAATGATCTGTTTGAGCAAAGGTTTATCGTAGAATTGTCCGCCGAGTCCGTGCTTGCGCAAAATCTTCTCCGTTGTAAAATCGCAGCGAAGGCCATCGTGTTGGTGCACGGCATGTACCGAAACACGATCAACGCTGGTATTGGCGGCGCGGGCCAATTGTTGCTTCCAAGCTTCCAGTCCCTCGTTGGCAATCCCCAACCAATCGACCGAACAAAGAACGATGGGTTTCTGGTTGGAAAGAACGACAATGCCACGAGCACTCAAGGGGGAAACGATTTTTCGGGCAGGGGCATAAGCCACCGGGCTTCCGATCGGTGGGGAGGCATCGATCGAAAAAACGCCGACTTTGAGTTCCTGACAAAAAGCATGGGTGGCCACAACGCAAATACCAAGGAGTAGAATTAGCTTTCTTATCATCCTTTTAAAGATTTCATTACAATAATGTAGTTTAGTTACGCCGACAACTTCATTTAAAATACATCAAATAATGGTAGGACCACACTATTCCCGCCGAGAATTCCTTCTAATGTTAGTCTTCTTAAGTTCCTGTCAGGTTTCCGAAAAGGAAACCGATCCGGACCGGACCGAAGCAGGGAAGGGTTCCTGTGAAGACCTTTCCCAGGTTCCGGAACACGATTTAAAGGTTCGTCAAACATTTGCCTACGTAAAGGAATCACCGATTGCCGAAAACCGTTGCGACAATTGCAAACTATGGTTACCCCCTAAAGAAGGTAGAGACTGCGGTGCATGCCTTCTGTTCAAAGGGCCGGTATTTGCTTCCGGATACTGTACCTACTGGGCGCCCCAGGAATAAGCAGGTACTATTGAGCCTGTGGTTCACTTCTCAGTGCCATCAAATCATCCGTTTGATAATCATTGGGCAATGTTTCAACCAAAGACCAGAAGAGAGCTATTTCCTTTTCCTCGCTCCTGGCCAGGATAATTTTACCAAGGTCCCTTAGAAATTGCCGATGGGTTTCATTAACGGAAGTAAAGTAGGTCTTTCGCTGGATCAGCAAATCTAACAGGGCGTTCGAGGAAGTTGATGGACTGGAAAGCACGGCCTTAGAGAACCACTCATCTTTGCCGTATTTTTCCAAAACCGAGGCCATTCCCTCTAAAATATCGGGGCCTTCATAATTGCCGATACTCAAAGTTGTCTGAAAGACTACCCGGGTATCGTCATCACTCAATTTGTTCAACATCGCGATCCTGTTTTCCGGAAAGCGTTCTGATAAAATGATGCCGTGTTCCCGTATTCGGGGATGAGGGTCTTCGATAGCTGATCTGGCCAATTCTGCCGTTAGGGCATTCATTCCCTCCAGGAGATATAAAGCGTGGAGTCGGGTAAGGACATTGGTCTGGTCCCGAAACATATCCAGCAGTGTCGGTAGGGTAGAGAAGTCCTGGCGCTCCAGCAACAATCTTTGCGCTTGCAATCGCCACCAACCATCGGTGTGTGAAAGAAGTTGTAACAGTTTTGCACTCGATTTTTGCCGTAGGTTGTGAACCGGCTGAGCCACTATGGTCTTGGTGCGTGGCCGGATCCGGTAGATTCGTCCTCGATCGCTGCCCCGATAAAAGTCCATTTCTTCCTTAAGATCCTCCGGGATGGAAAGGGGAGTTTCGATGTGTTGCCGGTAATAATCCAAAACATAGAGCCAGCCATCGGGACCGACCGTGAAATTGGCGGGTCGAAACCAGGAGTCTGTCGAGGACAGAAATTCCCGCTCCTGCTCTGAAGGCGCGCGCTTTGCCAGATAAGTAGGATGTTTGCTCCCTAACTGTAGGATGTCCCGGTGGATTAAGTTGCCCGCCACATCGCCAATGAATACATTCCCATAAAATTCAGCGGGGAAGCCATTTGCCAGGTAGGCCGTCGCTCCGGAAGCACCGGTGAAATGATCTTCTGCATATTCGGTCCGATTTAGCTTTTCTTCGTCATACCGCTTTTGTCGACGTCGGGTGCGTTCGGCGCGCCAATAGGGTGGAGGGGTGTCTTGAAACATGCGAAGATCGTGATCGGAAATATTTGGATCTGCTTTCTTGGAGGGCAGGTACGGATTCCTTTTCAGATAGCGATAAGGAATGACGGCGTGGCGGAGATGAATGGTGTTCTGAGTGAGAAAGCGATGCCCCCAATCGTTGATGGCTTGTCCAAATTGGGTAGGCCCGGTTGCCAGTTCAAAAATCCCCCGGTCTAATCTAAAGCGAAAATCGCCGCCCCGCATGAATAGCGTGTCGGAATCCGGATGGCGGTGAAAGACGACTTTGCCGGGCTGACCAAAGTTGCCGGCATAGATCCAGTTGTCAACGCAAAACCGCAAATTAGTGATTTGAGCTTCCGAGTTGTTCTCAAAAAAGCCGCTGAAAAGAACTTCGCGAATGTCGGCCCGAAAGTCACCCGTCGTATCCTTTAGGAAGTAAATATGGGGTGCGGCAGTGACGAGGAATCCTCCTTCCCAGGGAAGTAAACTAGTCGCTTCCGACAGACGGTCGGCGAACACTATGGTACTGTCGATCCGGCCATCGCCATTGCCGTCGATGAGCCGCTTAATACAGCCTTTCGCCTGTTCGGGTTCCGGCTTGTATGGATAATCGGGCATCTCTACAACGTAAGCATGTCCCGACTCGTCGAACACCATTTCGACCGGATCACAGACATTCGGCTCGGCGGCGTAAAGGTCGATTTCGAAATCGGCAGCCAGCTGGAAACTTCGGAGCGCCTCCTCCGGAGACAAAGGGCCTGGGTAACGTTCATTGACACAGGAGGGCAGCACGAATAGCCACAAGTAGAGATGTATAAAACTGGTCTTTCGCATAAATCAGGGTTTGTTGGTTTTCTCAAGATAACCACAAAGTAGCAGAACATCCTAACCCGGGAGCGGCTGAAACGATGCGCTTCGGGAGAAGAAGAGATATTGCTTCATGCAAGCGTGAATTTCGAGATTTTCAGGAAGAGAAAAGATGAAATATTGATGGTGTTGGCTATTTTTAGTCCCAATGGAATCATTGACACTGGAAAATCTGAAATCGAAAACTTCTCCAACCATCTACAACCGGGGGAAGCATTACTTCTTAGCGGGGAAAGTACTTGATTTGGAATTGACCGACCAGGACGAATGCCATGCTATTGTTGAGGGATCATGGGATAATAGTTACGAAGTCTATATCCTGCTTATTGGCGAAGAGATCCTGGATTTTAATTGTAGTTGCCCTTATGATCGCGGGGGGCTATGTAAACACGTCATCGCTGTTTTATTGGAATTAAAAGTGACCCATTACAATACCGGTATTTCTGTTGAAGCGAAGGATCAATTGTCGACGTTTTCAGAAGAGGCGGTGACCGACCAGGCCAGACTCGAAGCGTATTCCAAGCTAGGAGAAATAGAACAAAGGCTCCTGAAGATCTTTGCGTTAGGTTGGGATACCTTTTCCGAGCGGTCAATTGCCAAAACTTTTGATCAATGTGGATTCAATCACAGTGGTCAAAGGCTGGACCAAAGGGATTTGACCATTATCTTGGATAAGTTGGCGAGGCAGGGTATGTTACTGATGAAAGAAACCGGAAGAAAGTACTACAGCTGTCCGGTTGCTTTTGCGGATGGTATTTGTGAACGTTACTTTTTAGAGGACAGCGATTTCCAACGCATTGCCAATCATTTCAAATTCAGACAGCCGGCCTTTTACTATGCGTATAGTGAAAAAATAGAAAGCAACCATCTGTTCCGGAATTTGCGTATTGCCCGATATCAGGAAGATGCGAAAGCCTTTAAAGAAAACTATTTTAAGCTTCTCAGCCACTCCAGAACGGGCTATACCCAGGAAGGCCTCTGCAGTTATTGGATGCCCGACGAGTTTAACCGAAACCAAGTTGAGCAATTGCCGACCGGAATCCGTGCTCACTTACTGATCCAAAAATTGATCTTGCAACTCTTTGAACTCAAGCCACCGGACGGCTATTTCGATTACACCAAGGAACATTGGGTGCATTTTCCGGTTGAGGAACGAGATCGGGCGGCGGCATTGTTAACCCGAATCAGCTTGTTGAGAGGCGAGCGGGAAGAGTTAAGTGTGCTTTTGCATAAAGAGGGGATCAACCCGAATGTCCGTCAAACCATATCGGGTATTTTGCAAGCGATTTCCGGACAGACCAACTCGGCTCTAAATGCCTTTTCGGAAGTGCTCAAGCTACAGAGGAAAAAGGCGGGCAGCCGGAAACTCCAATTGGACGAATTAGCCGGCATTTTTCAAGTTCTCCTACGCCTGAAAAAGCAAGACCCGGACCTGGAAAAAAAAGTAGATCATCAGCTGAATTGGTTGGTGATCAACTCTATCTCTTACGGGGTCGTTTATCGGTGGCTTACGGCAGTTCGCATGTTTCACAGGAACCAGAGAAAAGAAGCCCTTGAAACCCTTCAGTTAGCGACCAGCAGTAGTGCATTTCTCAATTTTTTTAAGCCATTTTGTCAATTCTGGATCGATGCCAAATTAGTGGATCTGGAGGATTTAAAGACTCAGTACGAATCGGCCGTACAAGCTGGTTACCAATGGATGGCTCATGAGTTGTTGGCACTTTGGCAAGAGCTGGAGCCGAAAGAGAATACTTCTGGGAGTACGTCAGCACCTTTTCTCGTAAATCTGCTACCGAGAATCGAAGAATGGGAAATAGCCGTTAAGGCCCTATTGGGACTGGGGCAAAATGCACCAACCAGGCAAAAGGCTGATCAACGCTTGGCTTGGCTGGTGGATTTCGAGGAAAAACAAATTCAGCCCAGACACCAGAGTTTGGGTAAAAATGGTTGGAGCAAAGGGAGGCCTGTTGCTTTTCAACGGCTATTCAATCGAGAGCTAGACTTTCTCACGCCACAAGATGAACGTATTCTGCAATCGATCAGTTATACGGAGGGCAGCATATGCTGGGTATACGAACCGGCACTTTGGCGACAATTCGTGGGGCATCCAATCTTGTTTCTTTGGAAATCACCTGCTACGGGAGTTCAGCTGGTGGAAGAACACCCACGATTGATTGCCACAAAAAAAGGGAGTAATTATCAATTGTCCTTGTCGCACAACATGTCTAATGCCGGTTTTTCCATCCACAAGGAAACGCCTACCCGTTACAAACTCCTCTGTGTGTCAGAGAAAACGGCCCAGATTGCGAAGGCTTTGAATGGCAAAGTATTAAATGTGCCTGAGGCCGGCGCTTCGTCCCTACAACAGGCGATTGCTGGATTGGCGGATATTGTCCAGGTCGAATCGGTATTTGAAGAAGAGCATTTGCCGACGGTCGATGCTGATGCGCGAATTTGTGTCCACCTGTTGCCGGTGGGCGATGGGTTCCACGTCGAGGTTTATGCCAAGCCATTTGGTAAGATCCCTCCCTACGTCAAACCGGGAAAAGGAGAGGCCAATTTGATTGCGCCGCTTAACGGCATGCGAACAACGACCAGGAGGAATTTAAAAGGGGAGCTGGAAAACCTTCGGATGGTGAAAGAAGCCGTTCCCATCCTTGGTGCGGTTGTGCCGCAAGGGGGCATTTGGGAACTACAGGATGGTGAACAATGCCTGCAGTTGTTGCTGCAATTGTCGCCGTTGGTGGAGGCGGAATCCATTCTGTTGGAATGGCCAAAGGGAGAAAGAATGCAAATTACCCACATTGCAGCATTTGATCAGTTTCAAATGGCCATCAAGGAAAAAAACAACTGGTTTGAGTTGAACGGCCAAATTCAAATTGATGAAGAGCAGATCATAACCATGCAACAACTATTGGCGATCAGCGAAAAACAAGGCCAGTTCGTGGAATTGAGCCCCGGAAAGTTCTTGGCCTTGACGGAGGAGTTTCGCGATCGCTTAGCTCAGATTAATGGCTTGCTGACTCCTTTGAAAGATGGAAGTTTCCAATTGCACCCCCTGGCAACGCCTGCCATTCAGGGTTTTACCGATGCGATGGAAAACCTGGAAGCCGATCCAAAGTTTAAGGAAAATCGCAACAAATTGGAAGCTGCTTTCGCCCGAAAATTTCGGCTACCGAAAGATTTTCGGGCTACTTTGAGACCTTATCAGAAAGACGGCTTTCAGTGGTTGCACCGCTGTGCAGCTTGGGGTGTTGGAGCTTGTCTGGCGGATGATATGGGATTGGGAAAAACCGTACAAGCCCTGGCGTTATTGACCAGCCGGGCTAAATTGGGTTCGGCATTGGTCGTTGCTCCCGCGAGTGTTTGTAGAAACTGGGTAGCGGAGACGATAAAATTTGCCCCGATCCTACGACCGATTCTTTTCGGGGAAGGGGATCGCAATGCCACCATCAATCAGGCGGGAAAAGGCGATCTGATCATCGTCACTTACGATTTAATGGCCAGGGAGGCCGAGGCGTTTTCAGAAAAAGTATTTGCAACCATCATTTTAGATGAGGCCCAGGCCATTAAGAACCGCTCGACAAAGCGTTCGGAGACGGCCATGTCTCTCCAAGGGGACTTTAAGATCATTATGACCGGTACTCCGGTAGAGAATCACCTCGGCGAATTGTGGAACCTATTCCAATTCATCAATCCCGGGTTGCTGGGATCGCTCGATCAGTTTAGCCAGCGCTTTGCGTTGCCCATTGAAAAATACAAAGATGCCAATCGGAGAGAGCAACTGCGCAGACTTTTGCAGCCCTTTATTTTGCGTCGGAAGAAAAATGAAGTGTTAAAGGATTTACCGGAGAAAACCGAGGTGCTATTAATGGCCACTCCTTCTGCCGAAGAAAGAGCTTTCTATGAGGCACTTCGACGCAACGCCTTGGTGAAGCTGGAAAGTGACGGAACTAGAGGAGGGCAAAAACACCTGCGGATCCTGGCGGAGATCATGAAATTGAGAAGAGCCGCCTGTCATCCGTCGTTGGCTGACAAACACGCCGGATTCATCGAGAGCGCCAAACTGAAACTATTCGGTGAAGTCGTAGCTGACCTCTTGGCCAACGATCACAAAGCCTTGGTTTTTAGTCAATTTGTCGGACATTTGTCGCTCTTGGAAGCATACTTGAAAGAACGCGGCATTTCCTACCAATACCTCGATGGAAAGACGCCATTGGGCAAGCGGCAGCAGCGCATCGAAGCGTTCCAAAACGGAGAAGGAGATGTTTTTTTGATAAGTCTGAAGGCAGGAGGAACAGGCTTGAACCTGACCGCCGCTGATTACGTTATTCATATGGATCCATGGTGGAATCCGGCCGTGGAGGACCAGGCGACCGACCGCGCTCATCGCATTGGTCAGGAGCGGCCCGTTACGGTTTACCGTCTTGTGACAGAAGGAACGATTGAAGAAAAAATCCTGGAGATGCACAGCAATAAGAGAGACCTGGCCGATTCTTTGTTGATGGGTACCGATGTAAGTGCGAAATTGACGGCAGAGGATCTCATGCAGCTCCTTTCGGATCATACCACTTAAAAACGCCATCTTATGAACTACTGGTTGATCAAATCCGAACCCTTTGAATACAGTTACGATGATCTCGTAAAGGAAAAAAGAACGATGTGGGACGGCATTCGTAACTTCGCGGCCCGAAAACATTTGCGCGCCATGCAAAAGGGCGACCGCGTCCTTTTTTATCACAGTCGAAAAGGACTGGAAATCGTCGGAGTCTGTGAAGTGGTGAAGGAGCACTATCCGGATCCAACTGCAGAAAAAGGCGATTGGTCGGTGGTAGATGTAGTGCCTCTGAAGAAACTAAATAAGCCGGTATCTTTGAAGACCATTAAGGCTACGCCCGAGTTGCAAGATATGGCATTGGTTCGGATTAGCCGGCTATCTGTTTCTCCAGTAGCGGGACATCATTTTGAGCGGATTTTGACTTTGGGAGAGACGGTCCTTTGAGATAAGACAGAAGTTCTCTAAGGAATGATGTCTTCTTCGACAACTACACTTCCTCCTTTGATTAACTCAGTATGCTCAATTTCCAGGTCTTTAAAATCTTCAAGCTTAGTCATTAAGGTAATATTTGATTTAAGCACCAAACCACAATTCCTTATACATATTTATGGTTTAGTGCTTATTGTCATATTTTTATACCAATTGCCTTTCACGATAAGATTAACCCCGAGGAGAACTGCGGCTAATTTACAACATCTTCTTCGATCACGATTCCTCCCTTAATTTGTTCGCTGTTTTTGATTTCCAACTCTTTGAATTCTTCCAGTTTTACTGTTGCTCTCGTCATATTGTTGTCTTTTGATAAGATTAATCCTTACGGGACCTACCGTCAATCGATGATATCTTCTTCGATTATAGCGCGTTTGATCTGCATCGGGGTATTTATTTCCAAGTCTTTGAAGTCCATTGGTTTTCTTGTCAATTTGATCACTTACTTAAATATAGTAAATTATTGTTGTGAATAGCTCCTACAAACTAAAAACAAATAAGGCATTTCCTCCAGAAACGACTACGAACTGCCGTCCATCAAACGAATAAGCCATTGGATTGGTTCGAACGGCGCCACCCGTTTGAAAATCCCAAAGTAGCTCACCGGTACGTGCATGCAGGGCAAAAAAGTTTCCCTCATTGGTACTGCCAAAGACGAGATCACCGCTGGTCGACAAAACGCCTGACCAAGGTGGGGAATGGAGGTCAAATTCCCAGGCAATTTCTCCGCTCAAAGCTTTAATGGCTTTGACGTAACCTTTGGCCTGATCTCCCGACAGGGCTTGTTCGCCACCCCCGAGAAAAGGTTGCCCCGCTTCGTATTCCACTTCCGTTTTGAAGTAGTAAGCCCCCATTTCCCGGACGGATACGAAAAACAATTGAGCGCCGGGATGGTAAGCGGGACTGAACCAATTGGTTGCTCCTTGCAGACTGGGGAAAACTAAAACGCCTTCCTCGGTAGGCTCGATATTGGGGAAGGTCACCGGTCGGCCGGATGGCCCGATCTTTTGTGCCCACGTTTGTTTGGCATAGGGCGTCGCCTGCAAATATTCGCCCGTTTGCCGATCCAACAGGTAATAGAAAGCGTTGCGGTTAGCCATGGCTAGAAGTTTGCGATCTTTTCCCTGGAAAGGTGCGTCGAAAAGCACGGGGATCTGGTTGGCGTCCCAATCATGGGTGTCGTGGGGGGTAAACTGGAAATGCCATTGGAGTTGGCCGTTATCGGGGTTCAAAGCAACTACGCTACAGGTATAAAGATTGTCGCCCAGGCGCACATCCCCATTCCAGTCTGGTCCGGGATTGCCGATGCCCCAGTAGAGCAGGTTCAATTGAGGGTCATAAGAACCGGTCAACCAAGTGGCGCCGGCGCCTGTTTTCCAACTCTCACCGGCCCAGGTATCGTTGCCTTCCTCCCCGGGTCCTGGAATGGTCCAAAATCGCCAGAGTCGCTCCCCGGTTTCCGCATCGTAAGCATCGATGAAGCCACGAATACCGGCTTCGCCACCACTGATGCCTACTATGATCTTACCATCGACCGCCAGCGGAGCGGCAGTTATGGCATGTCCGGTGGCATTGTCAGCAACCTGTACACGCCAGCGAAGCGTTCCGGAGCGCGCATCCAGGGCAACCAAATGGGCATCGAGCGTACCTACGTAAACTTTGTCATTTAAAACCGCTACGCCGCGATTGACGGGTGGGAATCCGATGTTGAGCACTTTTCGGGGCATGGCCGGTGTCCAAGACCAAAGTTTTCTACCGCTGTTCAGATCCAGGGCCGTCACCGTACTCGGAGGCTCGGTAATATACATTAGACCGTCAAAGACAATGGGGGTCGTCTCAATCAAGCCGCTGTTTTGAATTTGATAAACCCAGGCCACCTTTAACTGATCCACATTGTCGGTGTTAATCTGGGTAAGTTGTGAATGGCGTTGGGCAAAATAGTTGCCGGAATAAGTCAACCAGTCTTCGGGGGCAGCGTCGGCTTGTACCATTCGTTCAAAAGGAACTTCTCCCGTGGGAAAGTTGGGGGGCGATTTCTCCGGTAGTTTTTCTTCGGTACAGTAAGTGAGTAGCAACAAACAAAAGAGTATTGGTATCAGTCTCATCGTTATTGGTGTTTAAGGTTGGGGCTTATTTAAGCTCGCCAGAAAGGCTACTAAATGATCCAATTCCTTCGGGCTAAAAGTCTGTTGGAAACTGGGCATCAAGCTTTCGTCGTGAAAACTTCGGTGGGACTGTAGATCCCGTTTTCTAAAAGAATGGATCCGGTTATTGGCATCACGGATCTGCAGGGTAAAAGTGTCCTCGTTGATCCGTACCCCCCGGATGCTACGACCGTCTTTTAGGGTGACTTCTACTACGAGATAAGTAACGAAACCCCGGCTGTCTAAGGGACTTTCCTTACCCGGATGCTGGATGGCTTCCCGCAAGTATTCCGGACCGCGTCGCAATCCGACATCCGTTAGTTCTGGTCCCAGGCTATTTCCTTTTCCAGCAATGATGTGGCAGGTATAGCAGGCCCCTTTTTCCGAATACAGTATTTTACCTTTTGCGACATCCCCAGAGATTGGTTGTTGACCGGTCTTACCCAACTGTCGAACAAAGGTAACGAGGTGACGTACGTCTTCCGGGCTAAGCATCCAAGAACCTGGCATGCCGGTGCCGGGAATTCCGTATTGAATAATAGCAGCTAAACGTCCATCGTCCGGGGCCCTTACTAGGGTCGGGCGTTGCAGACTGGGACCGGTCCCTCCGCCACCTTCCAGGCCATGACACCGTCCACAGTAATTGCGGAATATTTTTTGTCCTTTTTCCAGACTTAGATTGGACTGCGCCAGGACAGATAAAGGCGTCCAATTAAGTAGTGTAAAAAAGAATAAAACGCTGAATATTAATGGAAGTAATGGACGGGTTTGGGGAGTGACTGTAGGCATATCGGCGCAGTTTTATCATATTTAAAGTTAGTGAAAAGATTTTGGAGTTGGTCCGATGTCGTATCTTAGAGGGAAACGAAAACTTACTTCAAAATGAAAAACCAACGACTGATCTTCCTTATCGTTTCCTTCCTGCTCTTCGTATGCGTTCGTGTTACTGCCCAGGAAAACAAGCCCAATATCGTCTGGATTATTCCCGATGACATGTCGGCAAATTTCTCTTGTTATGGAGAAACGGCGGTTGAAACACCAAACGTCGATGCTTTGGCGGCAAGGGGTGTGAAATTCACCAATGCCTACGTCACTGCACCCGTATGTTCGCCCTGTCGATCCGCCTTCATTACCGGCATGTATCAAACATCGATCGGCTCGCACCATCACCGAAGTGGAAGAGGGGAGGAAAAGATCATTCTTCCCGATGGAGTGAAATTGGTCCCTCAGCTATTCCAGGATGCGGGATATCATACTTCCGTTACCGGCTGGCCGGTCCGAGATGGGAAATTGGGAAAGACCGACTACAACTTTGAGTGGGATCGATCTGTCTACGATGGCAACGACTGGTCGGGCCGAAAGGATGGTCAGCCATTCTTTGCACAAATTCAAACTCCGGGAGGAAAGTTGAGAGGAAAAGACCCGGCCGATTGGGATCGGATTGCAGAGCAAGCAATCGGACGATTTGGAAACCAAACCCCCATTGAGGCTGTAAAATTACCGCCGTATTATCCCCGGGATGCGGCCCTACTTAAAGATTGGCAAGCCTACCTGGAATCGGTAAGACTAACGGATGCTATGGTCGGAGAGGTAGTCGATCGACTGAAGCGCGAAGGAGTTCTCGAAAATACCCTGGTGATCTTCATGACGGATCACGGTATCAGCCATGCCCGCGGTAAACAATTCCTCTACGATGAAGGCCTTCACATCCCACTGGTTATGGCCGGGCCGGGGATAAGTGCCGGTACCGTCCGTACGGATCTTGTAGAACATATTGACATCGCGGCCCTCTCGCTCGGGGCTGCTGGTATTCCCATACCCGAATCCATGCAGGGACGTGATATCTTGTCGACTGATTACACGGCAAGGGAAGCGGTGTTCGCCGCACGGGATCGATGTGATGAAACTGTGGATCACATACGGTCGGTACGGACTCAGGGATTTAAGTACATCCGCAATTTTTTACCCCAAAGACCGTATCTACAGCCCAATCGATACAAGGATGATAAAGCAATCTTGAAGGCGCTTCGCCGAATACACGCTGCGGGAGGGCTGGATCCAACCCAACAACTGCTCTTCCGTGAACAGCGGCCGCCGGAAGAACTCTACGACCTGGCTACAGATCCATTTGAAATCAACAATCTAGCCGCTGATCCAAAATACGCTAAAGAATTGAAGGTCATGCGGGGTCGATTGGAGTATTGGATGGAACGTACCGACGACAAAGGGCGCGATCCCGAACCCAAAGCTATGTTCGAAAGTGATATGGCAGTTTACATCACTCGATTGAGGAAGGTGAATCCCCCTCAGCTCCGAATCCTGGAAAAGAACATCGCGCTGATGAGACGTTGGGCCTCCGAAGGCAAATAAAGGTTGGCTGTCCGTGGCTTATACTCTTGCCCCGCAATTGGAGTCTTTTAGGTATATCAACAAAAGGTTATCTTGCGGTCCAATTTAATGCAAGAAGCGATGATCAGTACGGCCTATGCCCAAAAACTATTGATGGAAGCAGGATCGGTAGCACTACGTTATTTTAGGAACGTCGAGCCGATGGAAAAGCAGGACCGAAGCTATGTAACGGCGGCAGACTTAGAAATACAGGATTATTTAAACGAAACCCTTTTTCGGTTGTGTCCGGATGACGGCATTATTGCTGAAGAAGCCAATTTTAGAAGGGATCCTAAGAATGGTAATACCTATTGGGTCATCGATCCGATCGACGGAACGTCTGCTTTCGTGAATGGCCTGCCCGTTTGGGGGATTTCACTCGGCATCCTGAAAGATGACCAGCCTTTTGGTGGATTTTTTTACATGCCGGCCACCGGCGATTTTTACGCGATTCAACCCAATGGCCCTGCCTTGCGTAATGGACAACCAGCGCAAATGCGCCAAACCCGAACCCTGCACCGGGAGTCTCTGCTATTGACTCAATCGACGCTACACCGCAGGGAATACGTCGTACAGCCTACCTACCCGGGCAAAGTACAAGGATACGGATCTTGTGTAGCCCACCTCTGCTTACTCGCCACCGGGAGTGCGGACGCGGTTCTGATTGGTCGTGCCAAGATCTGGGATCTCGTCGTCGGCTGGGCCATGTTAAAGCGAAATGGCGGTGTTTTTCAAACGCTAAATGGTGGCCAAGGATTCTGCCTTTCCGAATTGATGCAGGGCCAGCCCTTAGCCGAACCGATGTTAGTAGGTCGCGAATCGACCATTGCACAGTATCGAGACTATCTGGAAAGCAATCGCGATCTCTAAATTCTCTGATGGCGACCAGGGAGGAAAAAAGCAATGCAATGAAGGTAAGAAGAGCAACACTCAGCGATTTACCCCTTCTGGTGGAATTTGTTGCCGAAGAAGCCCGTGAGGCCGAAGGGATCAACAAAGACCTCGGTACTTTGGAGAAAGGAATCAGAACTGCCTTGGAAGATGATTCGATTGCCATTTATTGGGTTTTGGTGGACGAACAAGACCTTCCCGTCGGCAGTGTTTCAGCGGTCAGAGAGTGGAGTGACTGGAATGCCGGCTACTATTGGTGGATCCAAAGTATCTATTTGTCGCCCGGCCAAAGAGGTAAAAGACGCATGTCTTTATTGCTGGATGCCGTAAAATCTGAAATGGACCGACAGCAAGGGTTGGAACTTCGCCTCTACGTTCACGAGGAGAATCGGAGGGCCCTGAAAGCTTATCAAAAGGCTGATTTTGTGCGGTTGCCTTATCAAATCCTGGTCTTAAGAACTGGCAAACCTTAAGGTTTGCCAGTTCTTAAGACCTGCCGCAGGGGCCCCCAGGCAACCTTTTCGTAGCTTTAAACACCGTATTTGTAGAACTGCTTTGATTCGAAAAACCTATTAATTTGGCCTTGTTCAGATGTTGCCCAAAAAGTATTAGAACATGTTTCTGCTCGTTTTTTCTGCTCTTGCTTCTGCCTCAAACAGGCATTGGACAACCCTTACCCTGCGATGATCCACCGGTCATGACCTCTTTTTGTGTAGAAGCCTGCATCATCTGCGATATCGATGGCTTTACGGGCCGCCACGAATCCACGATTGTAGGGGAGGCACCTCCTGGTTTTGCCGGAGAGTGCACTTTTATTGCTCACAATATGCAGTGGATTGCCTTTATTGCCGGTAGTGTGGACTTGGAAGTGAAGATGTCGGTATCGAACTGTCGGGATGGAACCGGACTGGAGTTTGGACTGTATAAGGGGATCAATTGTGCCAACTTCCAGAGAATTTCCAACTGCTTCGGGGGGGCGGCAGGCATCGTTGGTCCAGGTGGGAGCGGGGTGATCAAAAACAACGAACCACTGGTCATTGGCCAGTATTACTACATCGTAATGGACGGCGGTTTAGGCGATAATTGTGATTGGACCTTTGAGGTCGTCTCCGGAGATACCCGAGTGGCTCCATTGGAAACATCTGGATCGATTGCCGGAACTTTGTTGACTTGCCCAGACTTAGAGACCGTATACACGGTTGAACCGCCTTTAGGGGCGACTGAATTCGAATGGAAATTGGATGGTCGAAATTTGAATGTCAACAACGATACGGTCGCCATTACTTTTTTAGAGGATGGCAGCCATCAGCTCTGTGTCACGTCGAGTAATGCCTGTGATGAAGCACCTCCCAGTTGCCAGACCATTGTAGTGCGATCAATCCCCATTACTTTTTTGTCCGAAAAGATCTGCGAGGATGAGGTCTTTGAAACAGCCGGACAGCGGGTGGAACAATCGGGGCTGTATGAGTTTCCGTTATTATCGGAGGACGGCTGTGATAGCCTCGTAGTGTTGGACCTGGAGGTGGTGTCGGTGCCCGTACTCGATCTGGATCTGAACATTTGTGAAGATGATTCTCTGTACATTGGCGGTAATCCCTATTATCAAAGCGGCAGCTACCAGGAACGACTCCTCACCGATTTAGGCTGCGACAGTGTCGTAAATTTGGAATTGTTTGTTGTTCTCTGTCAAATTCAGGCTTCAGAAGCCGTTAATTCGGTCATTTGTCATGGCGAAAGATCGGGGTCCATTACCTTTCAAGTGGAGCGAGGAACCCCTCCTTTTACTTACAACTGGGCTAAGATTGACGATGCCACCATCGCCGGAAATGGGGAGGTAAATGATTTGAATGTGTTGCAGTTCATTGACAATCTACCCCAGGGCACTTACCTGATCAACATATTTGACGATTTCGGTAACACATCCATTCTCATTGCCGATATCCTGGAGCCCCCTCCAATTTCTGCTTCTTTTGAGGTCGTTGACCGCAACGGTTTTGACGTCACTTGTTTTGGCGGAGGAGATGGTGAATTGACGGTATTGGCTTCCGGAGGAGTCGGGGACTATGGCTACCATTGGGAAGGAGGTGCTCGTACGAATCAACTGACCAATCTTGCAGCCGATACGTACCGGGTTACGATCAGCGATGAAGTGAATTGTGAACGCGTTTTTGAATATGCTTTAACGGCTCCTGCGCCCATCGTTTTCGAAATCATGGCTTTTGACCCAACTTGTGACGGTCCGAATACCGGCAGGGTCATCTTCGAAAATGTCAGTGGCGGTGCTGCAGGGTACACTTACCAAATCACCGGTTTTCCACCCGCCGGTCAAAATGTCTTCACTCAATTGGGGGCTGGAGCTTACGAAGTCACTTTAATGGATAAGAATGGTTGTACGGTTCGGGAGTCATTTGCCCTGACCGCAGCCGAAATCCCGGAAATTCAAGCAATTGATGATCTTGAAATAAACTTAGGTGACAGCTTGTTAATGGAGGTGATCACGAACAATGTGACACTGGACGCGGTTGCCTGGGATACCCTTTACGGTTTATCTTGTGCTGATTGCCTGCAGCCCTACCTGAATCCGTACTATGCTACTGACTATACGGTTTCGGTGACTTCGATAGACGGGTGTACAGATTCTGAATCGTTTTCTGTACGCGTCAATAAATTTCGCCGGGTGAATGCTCCAAATGTGTTCAGTCCAAACTTTGATGGCATCAATGATCGCTTTAGCGTATTTGGAGGCCCCGAGGTCATTCAGATTGCTAATCTCTCGGTATACGACCGATGGGGAGGCTTGGTGTTTCAGCAAAAAGAAGTAGACCATCGATCCGCTTTCGACGGCTGGGACGGCACCTTTCAAGGGCAACAAGTAGGAGAGGGGGTCTACCTGTGGACGGCAGAAGTGCTTTTCATTGATGGATTCCGAGGAGTTTACAGCGGTGATGTGGCAATCATCCGTTAAACCTTTACCAACTGCGGTAACTTTTCCGGATCTTTCTTAATTTGTATCAATTCTTTGCGACAACCCACAAATTCTTTTGAAATGAACTCCAGAAGAAATTTTCTAAAAGCAGCCCCTGCGACTGCGGCCTTTCTAGGACTACCGGCACTGACTCGGGCCATTGATCGGAATGAATCGATGCTCCTACTTGACCGAATTGCCGAGCCTCGACCGGCTACCGGCAAATCCGTTATCGACCTGACTGTTCCCCCGATCCCTACCGTGCGGGTCGGTCTGATCGGCTTGGGTAATCGGGGTTCGTTTCATGTGAAATTGGTTCAGGCACTTTCGCCACATAAAGCTGAAATAGTGGCGATCTGTGATGTCCGGGAAGAAAAGATCGAAGCGTCGAAGGATTACTTGGCTACCAAAGGTGTGGAGCCGGCCATTTATACTGGAAATCCGGAGGCGTGGAAAAAAATGGTAGCAAGAGATGATCTGGACCTTATTCTTATCGCGACCCCCTGGAATGACCATGCTCGGATGGGCATCTATGCCATGGAACAGGGAAAACATGTGGCCATCGAAGTTCCCATTGCTGTAACCTTGGATGAACACTGGGCATTGGTCAATACAGCTGAAGAGACTCAGCGCAATTGTATGATGTTGGAAAATGTCTGCTATGGAGCCGAAGAGTTATGGGTATTGAATATGATTTCAGAAGGACTGTTTGGTACCCTAACCCATGGCGAAGCGGCCTACATCCACAATATCAGGCAAAGTCTGTTTACGGATCGCTACTACAACGATTGGCGTATCCGGCAACATGTGAAAAGAGGCGGTAACCTGTATCCTACTCATGGATTAGGACCTATTGCTCAATACATGGACATTGATCGAGGGGATCGATTTGAATATTTGGTTTCGATGAGTTCCGTGCAGGCTTCTATGACGGAGGTCGCCAAAACCGTTCCCGCTGACGATGAATTCCATGGCCGAACGGACTTTGTACACGGAGATATGAATAGCAGCCTGCTCAAAACCGCTAAGGGGCGTAGCATTCTGGTGCAACACGATGTAGTCACGCCGCGTCCCTACAGCCGCATTAACCTGATTGCCGGTACCAAGGCTTGCCACGAAGGATATCCGAGCCGCCTTTCGCTGATACACAAAGGCCACGAATGGTTGTCCAAAGGGGAATACCAAGAGATGTGGGATAAATATCAACATCCAATCTGGAACAGACTGGAAAAAGAAATCCGACAGAATGGTGGCCACGGAGGCATGGATTTTGTAATGATGTATCGTCTGATGGACTGCCTCAACCGTGGACTCCCCCTGGATATGGATGTATACGATGGCGTGAGTTGGTCGGTGGTCGGTCCGCTTTCCGATGTGTCGGTCGAGCTGGGCAGCATTCCGGTACGGTTTCCCGATTTTACCAGACGGGAATGGGAAAAAGACCGGAAACTGGGTATATTGAAGTATGCCTGACGGGGGCTACCACCTGGTAGCGCCAACGCGTGAATTCGTTCTTTCCCGTCGGGGTTCTGCTTTCTTTACAACGATCGTACGACCATCCAATTCGCATTCATTCAATTCTTCAATGGCATCCCGTGCTTCTTGCTCATTAGGCATTTCCACAAAGCCATATCCCTTGGAACGGCCTTCGTATTTGTCCATAATGATTTTGCAGGAGCTCACTTCTCCGAATTCTTCAAATACCTGGCGTAATCCGTGTTCTTGGGTGTCATAATTCAGTTTTGCAACAAAAATGTTCATAAAAAATAAAGTTGAAGATTAAAAAAATTAAAAGCCGGGAACAGCATTGCCGTCAGCCGGAGCACCGTTCCAAAACTCAGTTTATCGCGTCATTTATAGCTCTTAAACAAAAGGAAAACTTAACTGGAAAATTCTAATTCTTGCTAACTAAAGAGGAGAGAAAAAATCCGAAGGTTAAATTACATGATTGCAAAAGAAGTATTTCAAAATAACAACATATAAGTAAACGCAACTGCAATAGAAAAGTTGTTCGTCTACGTCAATAAATTTTTTAATCCTGTACGCCAAGGGTCTGTTTTATCCGAACCATGGACGGAAGCGTGTTTTCCAAACCGGATGGAAATTCAGTTAAGCAGGACAACACTTTGGTGGTGCATCCCTTCCTGGATTTTCCCATCCACGTCAGCCCATTGGTATTTTACCACAACAAGGTAGACCCCATTAACGGCTCGATCACCGTGGAAGTTGCCATCCCAAAAAGCGTCTACGCTTCGACGGTAAAAAATGCGTTCTCCCCAACGACTGAAAACGGAAATCTCCAGACTGCTCAGAGGGCAACTGGAAAAAACCTCAAGTTCGTCGTTCACACCATCGTTGTTCGGACTGAATGCATTGGGGAGCGAGACAGAGCAACCGCAGGATTCCTTTTCCAACCGAAAAGTCAGGGTCACGGGATCGATGCAACTTCGGTTTCTGGCACTGTAAAAGCCTGGTGTTTCTAGTTTTCTTGGCCTTTCCGGACTGCCGTCCGTCCAGTAGAAGTCCGAAGTCGGCAGCGTGACCTCCCAGAAATCGGTGTTGCAAGGCAAAAGCGTATCTCTTTCCAATTGTTCGATGTCGACGAATGTTCCGCATTGTTCGTTCAGCTCCAGGTCAAGTGGACTTGGGTTGGAGCCAATGCTCCTTTCAAATTCCAAGATGAAATCAATTGCATTCATTTCAGTTTTTCTTAGTTGCAGGGGTATATTGTTGGGTTGAGTTTCATCAAAAGACTGCCAGGGCAGGCATGCTTCGTTTAGGTCATCCAGCGAGAACTGCAGGATGAAATCCTCGATGTCGGAAGGGGTGATCTGAAAAGGATCGTGGTTGGAGGCGATGGTCAGCTGATTCTCTCGAATGGATTGATAGATCGTGCCCGGATTCATGGTTGGTTCGACACTGAGTCTTCTTTGTTGGCTGATCTGTCCGTCGGGTAAAATCTGCAGTTGACAAAGTTGTCGAAAATCACCGTTGGGGCAACTGTATGTACACAATAGGTTCCCATTTCCGAGGGGGGTGATGGCCGATCCGGCATCAGCTGCCGCAAAAAGTGCTGTTTGCCAGATAATTTGCCCTAGATCATCCAGCTTAAAGAAAAAGGACTTGGTCGCACTATGTGCCTGGAAAACAAAACCATCTTCCACTTCTACGGGGCCGGCTATGATCTGTGTATTTCCTCCGTCCAATACAAAAGAAGCCAGTACAGTCCCCTGTTGGTCCGTCTTGAATAGATTATTCCCAGACCAACAAAGAATGTTTCCGTCGTTGCTAATCAGGGCTTCACCCGCAGCTGAAGTAAATGGCCGGTAGGCTTTCGCCCATTGAAAAGTAAGGTTTTGGTCAAAAGCGGCGAGTAAACCCTCTTTGGGGCTCTGGATGTCCAGGCGCAAGCCATAGATCAGCAACTGGCCTGCTTTCAGTTCGATATCAAAGGTGAAATGGTCGACCGTCCCGGTATTCCAAAGCAAGAAGTCCGAGTTACGGCCCGTTTTACCATCTACCTTCATGAGGAAGATGTGTTCGAAAAAACCTTGGTAGAAGCTACCGTAAAGAAAAACCTCTTCAAGGTCATTGATCAGAAAATCATTTAATTCGAGATAACCTTCCGTTACTTCGTACTGAAAAGACCACAACGGGCTTCCGCATTGATCCAATCGGCTCAATTGAACAATGCCCGTTTCGCTACCAGACTGCAAAGGCTCTACGGATGAATCACCGATGAGGAGGTCGCCATTTTCAAACCGGCTAATTTTTTGATTCAAGTTCTGATCGGGATTACCGGGCACTTTAAGGAAGGTCTGGCATGGAGCCTTGGTGTAGCCCGACATGAGGCACAAAAAGGTCAGAAAGAAGGTGAACGATCTGTTGGACATGAAGGAGATAAACAATTGCTGCTCCGAAAAAGTACAAACAAAAACTGGCAAATCTTAGGATTTGCCGCTCTCAAATGTTTGGATCGCCAGGGAAAAAAGCTGAATGAGGGTACGGAAAAACCCGATCGATGAAAATCCAAAAGGCCGCGATTTTAATTATCTTACTTAGACAGAAGAATAGCAATCATCCGGCATAATTTAGCGACCATCATGAAAAATACGTTTTTCCCTCGATTTGCTCTAGTTGTTATACCGGCAAACCTCTCTCCCTTTTTTGGGCAGATCAGCATGCAAATGAATCCCCCCATTAGCAACAACAGCAACAACAGAGTCAACAGACCTATCCATCCCAGCATGAAACTGATGCTCTATTGCTGCTTCATGCTTTTGCTGCCAGGTTGCAGTCAAAAAAAATCCTTGGAGACGGACAAGAGCGAAATACGGGTCTGGTGGAGTTCCGAGTTGCTCCCGGGTTCTGAAAAATGGTACACGGATCCACCCGCTCCCGAAGAGATTCCCCACAAGCTGGATCGGCAGGAAAATATATCGTGGAATGACTTCCGGGATGGGGAGGATCTGACAACAATCGTTGTACAGCCTGAAAATACATACCAATCTATACTCGGAATCGGCATGGCTCTGGAGGGGACAACACTGTACGCTATGAGGAAGAATAAGACGGAGGAGCAATTGAAGGAAGTAATCAGGGCCTTTATCGATCCAGTTGCAGGCATTGGTCTCAATCTATTCAGATTGCCCATTGGGTCTTGTGATTTTTCCGACGGGCGTTCGGTTTCCGATCACCCAAAAGGCTTTTATAGTTATCAGGATACCCCCGAATCGGAGTTCTCTATTCAGCGGGACATCGAACTGGGAAAGATCGACATGATCCGTAGAGTACAGGAAGTGGCCGCGAGTATGAATCCGGCACGGTCATTAAAGTTCTTTGCAACTTGTTGGAGCCCTCCACCTTGGATGAAGACCTCAGAAGCGCTCATTGGCGGCACCTTAAAACCGGGATACGAAAATCGGCTTGCCCGGTACTTCCGTCAATTTGTTGAAGCCTACGAAGCCGAAGGGATCCCAATTTATGCCCTAACGATGCAAAATGAACCGAATTTTGTACCACCTGCTTACCCGGGTATGTTACTCAGTCCCGCTCAGGAGAAGCAGATCGTGGAAGCTACCTATCGCGAATTCCATGAAAATGCGGAAGGAAAAAGGGAGATTGATACGCGGCTTTGGATTAACGATCACAATTTTGAAGACTGGGAAAATGCGGACACAATACTCGCCGAATTAGCGGCGGAAGGGAAGGGGCATTATGTAGATGCAGTGGCCTTTCACAATTACATTGCGGGAGATTCAGTTTCACATATGTCGAAGCTGAAGTCGATGTATCCCGAAACGGATATGCAGCTAACGGAACATTCGGAATGGGGGACTAGCGGAATGTTCAATATCCAACAATATTTCCGACATCAATCGAGATCGTATATGTACTGGGTCGCAATGACAACCCGTCAGCTGGATGAACACAATCAGAGCCCCTACAATAATCTTAAGAGTCTTTCCCCAACCCTGCTGATTGAGAAATCGTCCCAAGGCCCCGAATATTACGCAACGCCGGAATACTATCTGTTGGGGCAATTTTCTCGCTTCATCGAAGCCGGAGCATTGCGAGTTGAATGCGACGCCGGTTCCGAGGGAGGGGTTACTGCTGTCGGCTTTCGCAACCCGGACGAAACCCTGGTGGTGGTACTGGTAAATCAAACCGCAATCCGACAATCTTTCCAGATCAGGTGTCGCGATCGAGCTTTTGTTCATGCTTTGCCACCTAAAACAGTAGGCACCTATGTATGGCCGAATTGATGAGAGGAACCGGCAAATCTCGATCTTGAGATTTGCCGGTTCCGATTGGTGACACACCGTAGAAAATCAGTTTCCTCTACTCCTGTTCCGGGAAGGACTATTCGACCGACTTCGAGTACTGGATTTAGATGTCGAGGAAGATTTTCGACTGCTGGTCGAAGAATTACGCGAAGGTGCGGTGGAACGTTTGATGCTGTTGGACCGATTCGTGGCCGCACGCGGCTGCCGGTTCTCCCTCGAAGAAGAACTTCGATAGGATGGCTGCCTGCTCGGCGATGATTTTCTGCTGACGGTTGGACTGGTCCGTGACGGCGTAGAAGAACGTCTTACGCCATTGGAACGATTCGTACTGGAGCGTGGTTGTCGAATTTCCGTTTGTGATTCCGACCTTTTTCTGCTGACGGTTGGACCGGTCCGTGACGGCGCAGAAGAACGTCTTACGCTATTGGAACGATTCGTACTGGTGCGC
>JANQRV010000127.1 GCA_028284395.1 Saprospiraceae bacterium | reverse complement strand
TTCTGCTGCTGGTGAAAAACACGAATTTTAAGTCCAATTGCAGTCAATTTTTCACTGCATAGCAGCGCTTGAAAGTAACTGGGGTCAAAAGTTGGTTTTGTAACTAACCTTGAAAAGTTTAAAAACAAACCTAAGAGGATCTTAATGCAAACCATAATACCACTCTTATTTGCATCTTTGGGAACAGGGCTTTCTCTATTGTTGGTGGGGGTTTTCTTTAGGAGAAATAGGTTCTATCTCGGAATAGTTTTTTTGGCAATTTCACTAATCTTATTTGAGGAAATTTTATGGATAAGCGAGTTGATTTACAACTATAAGGATTTTGCAGAATATGCTGAATTTGCCATTTTCTTAATTCCTCCTTCCTTATATCTTTACGCCACATCTCAAATGGGCAAAGAGTTCAGATCGCGTTTTCTTCTACACTATCTGCCTGCAATTTTAGCCTTTCTGAATTTCATACCTTTTTATTTTTCAGGGGAAACACTTAAAGCATGTTACATTATTGAAGAATTGATCGATGAAGAATCGGTTGAATGCGAAAAACTTTTTGATGAAACCTTACTATACATAGTGAATGAAACAACTCTTGACTTCTTGAACGTTTTACAGTATTTGACTTATCTATGGCTTTCCTATCCCCTTTTAAAGATGATATTTAAAACCAAAGCAAAAAAAGTGCAATCTAATTTCCTGAGTTGGTCGAACTTAATCATCAGCTTAATAATATGCGCCATAGCCCTAATTTTGATAGATGTAAGTCTGGTAGATGCTCACTACAACTTTTTTTCGATTTATTATTCGACAGCTGTTTCGGTAATTGTAACTTATAAACTGATGGAGGAGTCTCTATTACTACAGAATAACTTCAGAGCGAACAACTATAACAGCATCTCCAAAGAAGATACTGTCCAAGTTATTGAATCGATAAAGCGCTATCTACAGCAAGAAAAGGTCTATCAAAACCCAAAGATGTCTATAGGCCATCTGGCATCTGAGCTAAAAATTCCCCGTAATAAAATTATGTATGCTTTTAGTCAATCAAATTCAAATTTTAAAGAAGAACTGAACCAACTGCGCATTGAGAAAGCCAAAGAATTATTGATTGACAACCCCAATCTGACAATTGAAGCCATTGGTAATGAGGTAGGCTATACGTCCAAAGCAACCTTTTATAAATACTTCAAACAATTCGTAGGGAGGACTCCAACTGAATTTTTAAGAAATACTTAGTTCAAATATGCCTAACTGAACTAATAGCTCTCAGGAATTGCCCCGGCAGCTCCAAATTTAGGTTTGATTTGTGATCGTACTTTTTTCACTCAAACCTTAAAATATGATTCGTTTCTCAATGTTATGCATACTCTTTTGCTGGAGTAATACTATCTCTTCTCAACATGCTTATTGGACGAAAGAATCTCCTTACGAAGTCTCATGGAAAAAAGATTTGATTATTTCAGGGATCTCTGCCGGCACTTTTTTCACGGGTATGAGCCTCGAAAGAAATGAACCCATCGTTGAATTTACAATGGGTAGCTTCACCCAGGCAGATATTGACAGAATCAATGGATTTGACAGGGGTTACGCTGGGAATTGGAACGTAAACGCTAAAGACAATGGGAAGATCTTCAAGTTTACGGCAAAGACCATCGTTCCGATCGGGCTGCTGGCCATGCCGGGAAATATTAAATCAAGAGCAACCCTAGGATTGCTATTCTATCAAGGATTCTATTTGAATGCAGGTTTAATCGGACTTTCAAAAGGAACGACAAATAGATACAGGCCCTATACCTATCTCACCCTCGATGAAATCTCAAGACTTACCGGGGAAGCAGAAGAAGAGTTTTTAGAAGACATTGAAGGCGATGACATCGAAGATTCATTCTATTCGGGTGATGCCGCCGCTACAGCTTACGGACTGATGTTCTTCGCGAAAATCTTTAACGATTATTATCCGGATTCAAAGTACAAATACGTTATTTGGGGAACTGCAGGAGTTGGAACAGCATTAGGTGCATATTTCAGAGCTAAATCAGGGAAACACTTTCCCTCGGATGTGATCGTCGGTTCCTTAATTGGAGGCGGAATAGGAATCTTAATACCACATTTACACAAACGAAGAGATGATGGTAAAATCTCACTTTATCCAAGCCAAAATGGATTGTCCTTGGTGTATAAAATGAAATGAAAAGTGTCACCACCCGAGCGGCAAGTGCGCGCCGGGTGGTGACACTTCACCTGCTTAGACCTCGTTATTACCTGACATAGAACTTGCAGAAGTATTCGTGCCATTTACCGCAGTTGGTTTTCACCCGGCACTTGAGGTTGTAGGTACCCCGTTTGAGGTTGCGCAGGGGTCGGTCGTTATTACCTTGGCCTTTGCACCATTCGTAAGGATACCTGCTTTCTTTGCGTACGAAGCTGTTGTTGACGTAGAGGTGCATTTCCTTAATATCCTGGTATTTCTCCGTGTCCACTCTGACATATACGTCGCTCCCATAGCGGTAGGTCCCGTTGTTCTTGGGGTACTTAAACCACGACCTGTACTTGCATCGGCCATTGCCGCCATGGGCATTGCCGCCGCCGCGTTTGCCGACCTGGCCCTTTCGGCCTTTCACATAGAAGGTGCAGTAGATTTCGTGGAATTTACCGCAGTTGTCCTTGATCTTGCACTTCAGTCGGTAGGTTCCCTTTTTGAGGTTGCGCAAGAGACGGTCGCTACTCCCCTCACCTTTGCACCATTCATAAGGATATCTGCTTTCTTTGCGGATAAACTTGCCATTGATGGATAGCTCCATATAGGCGATGTCTTGGTACTTTTGTGGATCTACTTTAACGTAAATACTCTTGCCTTCTTCGTAGCTACCGTTGTTCTTCGGATACTTGAACCAGGATTTCCAGATACAGGCTGCGTCTTCGGTACCGGCGCTCCCTGCTGCTGCTGAAAGGTTCAGAGAGAAAGATAAAAACGCCGCAATGAATAGAATGGGTAAGCTTTTCATTTTTGATTGATTAATTTTGAGAATTGGGTTTGACTTTAAATTGCAATTACAGTTAACTGTAAATTGGCAGGAGGAAAAGTCCCTGGTTGGTCTTCGGATTTGAGAAAGCATCGTTGTTGAAAATGCCGATACAGGGTACAACACACCATGCATCTATGTCCGTTGCCGGCACTAGCTCACTACTTTATTACACCTGATGAAAGTTATTTAGCTTGGAATAGTAAACAATAAAACGGGTCTTGTACATTAGTTCTCGTCAAGAGGATAGATCATAAATCAGAAAAAATAAGAATGCATGAAGCATAAATCGTGGATAAAAAATTATGAAAGGAATTTTGAGAAATTAGCAGAAGAAATTGGCGATTTAAGATATGATACTCTTTCAGAATTCCTTGAGTGGCTCGGTAAAAAAATTGAGAAGGATGGACAAAAAGATAAAAATCGTGGAAGAATGAAGTTGGCAAATAATCTTCAAAAGGCAGCGATAGCATTGATTGCGAGTTCAGAGAATATAAAAGAAGCTTGGAGAATATGTGAGCCTTACATGTTTCCGAATGACGTCACTCAAAAAGTTAGAACGGAATTTCGCGAATCAAACAAAAAAAGAGAAGCATTTAAATTGTTGTCAGATTTCTATCGAAATTGGGATGATGACGCAAATTTTAGACTCGCACGATGTTTACTTTTTGAAACAAATGGTGATATTGAAAAATTAAAGATAAATATCAATTTGGCAAATTCCGACCCGAGAGATATCATTATTCAGGCTGAATACGACCACGAAATGAATTGGTTGAGAAATTATAACAGACCATTTGGAGAAGAAAAAATTACTCAGGAAGATGTAGGGTCTTTCTGAAAAATATGCACGATCATATGATGACGGTTTACCATTTTGAATTGGAGAGCAAAACTAGTCCAGAGTAACGAAAAACTAAAATGTCTATCCGTTATGTTGTTGCAGGACCATAAGACAAGCAAATGAAAATAATTGAACTGGTTGAAAGCTACTACGAGATACGAATATCAAAAAAGAAGTTAATACAAAACATTGACGACCAGGTGTTTCTTATTACCGATAAAGATAACAAGAAGTACAAATTCAAGATTATCAATGACCCGACAAGCATTAAAGAAAATCAACTCGAGATCATTACAGACTGGATTCAATACCTGGATGACAATCTGGAAACAACCTTTCCTAAAGCGATCAAAAGCAAAATCGGCAAGTACTCTTTTGAGGTTAACGAAAATCAGCAGAGGAAGACAGGGGTTCTGTATGAGTGGTTGGATTGGCCAGTAATTGATCGATATACAGAAAAGAACATGGAGAAACTGGGAGCGCTCCTGGGGGAGATTCATAAGTTTACCGAAAAATACCACATAAGAAGTCAAAGGGTAAAGACCGTCAATAAAAATTGGATCATCGATGACGCTTTGAAAGCATTCGAAAACTCGGAAATATTCATCAACTTAACAAAGAATGAAAGAAGCCGATTGATTGAAAATCTGCACCGGCTAGGTGAATTTTTGGAATCCCAAAAATACGAAAGGAGTACTTTTGGATTGATTCATTCAGACATTCACCGAAACAACATTGTGAAGGAATCAAAAGGAGTTAGTTTAATTGACTTTGACGATTCGTTGATGGGGCACTACTTATTGGATATGGGAGTACTTTTGAATGAATTTGCTGATGATCCAGATAATTATGAAGAGCTAAAAACTGCCTTACTAAGAGGCTATCGATCCCGAAGAGAGTGTCAATTGACGGAACAAGATCTTGAGATGTTTAGAAAAATCGGCGATGTATTATACGCTGAATGGATCATCAATCTGCTGAAAGAAGATAAAGAAGTGAATCAGAAGAAGGTTGAATATAGTAAGGAGGCGATCGAGCGTATCATCGCGTTAATATGACTTCAGCATAACCCAGCGACAGGCCATGCGATCAGCGTGTTCATCATTAGTCGTAGTACCGGGAGCAAGCAATTCCAAGAGGAATTGAGCGGCCAACTGGCCATCGAGAAAAATTACCGGCTGCGGCTGCCACCCGCAGGTAAGTATACCATCGTCGTTGGCTCGCTTCAATTCAATCAAAAAAGACAGATTCAATACTCGAAGTCCACCAAGATCTCAACGCTATCCCAAGCCAGTAAAAGCTTCCCATTGCCGTCACTACCGGCGAAAGCCATTCCAAAGGCTTCTTTTTCCTCGGTCGTTTCCTTTACTGGAACATTAAACCTCATCACATCTTTCGACTTGTCATAGTCATAGGCACCCCAGGTGAATAACTTCGAATTGATGATGATGGTCCATTCTTTCTCATTGGGAATGGAGTAAATGGTGTAATTGCCGGCGGCCAATTTTTGGCCTTGAAGGGAAATGTCCTGGTACAGGTTCAATTCCGTGGTTTGATTGGCGCCGGTTCTCCAAATTTTGCCGTAGGGAACAATGCCGCCAAAAATGGTCCGCTCCTTTTTTTGGGGGCGACTGTAAATGATTCGGGCTACCGGTGTGGCATCTTGTCCTCCCGGACGAAATACCGCAAAGTCCAAGGGGCTGGCATCCAAGGCCCGGATTTCTTGAGCATTCAGCACGGTTGTGCCTAAAATCATGATAAATAATGTGAAGGTGATTGCTCTCATGTCGTTCAATTTGTTTTAATCTTATTTTGGAATGAAGTTAGTAGAGACGATTGGGTCAATTGATCTCCAGGGTATCCTGGGGAGTGTTGCTCAGCCCTTCATAACGATAGGCTGCTCCGGCGTAACCGGTTTTTAAATTCTTCGCCAATTGGCCATTGGCGTCAAAATGGCGAATTGTTTGCAGCCTGTTCAGGTGATCGTAAGTATAGTGAATCGTGGCAAAGCCTAAATCGGATCTATCTACCAAAAGCTTGTTCTGCTTTAAGTACTCCGTTTTGGTCAAGTATCCATCATCATCGTAGCTATTCCTTACGTAGAAATAACCTCGGCCGAAGGCATCGATCGGGTCATCCTGCTCATTGGAAAAGTAGGTCAGGGTAGGTGTATCGAATTTCTCGTATTCCGACATCTTTGAACAAAACCGATACGGCTTAAAGGAAGTGAGTTGCCCATTCAAATCAAGATATTGTTCTTGAACATATCTGCCCTGCAAATCAAAAGTCCCACTGGATTCTGCAATCTCGATTTGCCCCGAACCCGGTCCGATGATGGTTCTTTTTCTTTCCTGGTCAAGGAAAACACCCCCCAACTCCTGCCCCTCTGCATTGTATTTGTACTGAATAACAGCCACGCCGGCCTTGTTGGGAATCAATTTGCCCGTTTGATCAACGTGCCGTATTTCTAAGCTCTGCCCCTTATCATTCAATACATATTGAATGCTTTCGAACTGCCATTCATTATCTGACGGCACCGCATTACCCTGCTGATCGTAGCGCACCTCCTCCACTACCCTATCTTCGATCCAGTCCCACTTATAGGCATATACCCGATTGCTCGCAGCGATTGGTTCGCCGTTGTGGCCCTTGAAATGGAGACGGATCATTCGCCCCTGATCATCCAGCGAATATACATCCTGATGAACTCCCCATCTGCCATTCACCTTATTGCCTAACACATCGTAATAGCTCCTTATTTCTTCATTGCCTTTGTAGGTAAACTTTACCACCGGAGCCCCAAAATTTCCGTAGTGGCCACCAGAACCGTTGAAAAGTTTATGGTTTTTGTAGTAGGTGATTTCTTGAATTCTTCCATCCCGATCATACTCAAATCGGTAATAGAAGTTCGCATGATCTCTATTGCTGTCCGGAATCTCATAAACACCATTGATTTTCCAGAAGGGATACATGTTGTAGGCAATGCAGTGGTAATACTTCTCTTCTGCCGGAGGAACGGGTTGGAAGATTTGCCGTAAACCGGCCCACAGCAACGGGATAGTGATGACAAGGTTTTTTATCATAATAACAGTCGTTCTAATGCAGTCTCAATCCTTTAAGATTTCTTTCTTATTTTTTACACGAAGCCTAATATTACTTTGTCACTTTAGAATGCAGAGGCCGAAGGTCTCCAAATACTTTAACCGGGACATCGCCCCAGGGTTGGCAAGTGCGGATGGGTTCAGCCTGCTTTAAACGCACGCGTCGTAATCTCAGGGCGCTGCCCCGAATTGGGATCTTCCAGCCTTTCAGCCTGATGCAAGTTTAACTTGACAAAGTGCTACTAATTGTCGGGAGCTCATTTCATGGATTCTTACAGTTTGTAATGATTTTTTTCAGCAGGAAACTCAATTGAGCCAACTCTTCTTCATCCAGCCCTTTCAAAGCAGTCTGTCTATTCTGGAGAATCACGGGTATCAGCAAATCGATTGTCTGTTCTCCCTTCTCAGAAAGAAATAACTCTTTTCGCCTGCCATCTTTTTGATGATCTTCTCTAATCAGATATTTTTTAGCAACCATCAAATTGATCATTCTAGTGACGGAGCCATAATCTTTAAACAGAATTTCCCCCAGCTGAACCTGCGAAATATCGGGATTGGTCTTTAACAGTATCAAAAGAAGTACCTGGTCGACCGTTATCTCGCCATGAACTTTCCGGATGTTCTTCTGGGCAAATCTGCGATAAGACTTGATAGCGTTTTCTATCAAATAAATGACGATCTGATCGGGTGGGTCTATGTGCATACCATCAATTTTAGGTAAATGTATTTGACATGTCAAATACATCCAAGGATTTTTGTCATTTTAACAGAAAGCTAACTTATCGCGTCGTCTTATATTGAGATGAACCGGCGATCGATCATCTGCTCCGGCCTTTAGTAACATGCAAGATATACCGCTTCTAGAAGAAATCGCCGGCTGGAATGGATACCAAACAACCGGAATGAATCCCTATATTTGAATTAAATACCCGGTGAATGCCCAGAAAAACCCTGCTGAACCATCTCTTAGCGATATTCATCTGCCAGTTAGCCTTAGTAGTGTCCGCTCTATCGCAAAGCCCCCCGGATGTTGCTAAGAGAGGTTTGCTGTTGAACCCCGACGGCGATACCATACTCACCGGCATGCGCTTACCATGCCATGGGGAAACAGGGAAAACGTTGGCTTCCAGTTTGAAAAGCGCAACCTCGTTGCTCCGTCCGCCGTTGGTCAAAACCCAGCGGAACAATCGTCGCATTGCTGGAATACCCCAAAGAAAGTTCGTGCCAAATCAGCTCAAGGTTATCACACCTGGGCAAAATGGCATTCCTTTACCGGATACATTTCCAGCTATTGGAAAGACCATTCCTGCTAAAAGTCCCGTAGTGACACCGGCACTTCCACCCAAAAAACGCGATGCTGCCAGGTTCGGTCTGTACTACCTTGATGTAGAACACGGACTCAGTGACTCAGATGTTTTTTCCGTAATTCAAGATCGTCGCGGACATCTCTGGATGGCAACCAGGGAAAAAGGCGTCTGCCGCTATGATGGTCAATACTTCTATCATTACACGATGGAGCAAGGTATGCCCAGCAACCTGGTGCGATCCATTTTAGAGGATCGCAACGGCAACATTTGGATGGGTTTAGCCGATGGTTTTTGCCGTTTTGATGGAAAAACGTTTACCTATTTCGATCTCTCCCCCGAACAGAAAGTTCGTTGGGGCCAATCACCGATTTTTGAGGATAGTAAGGGCTTTTTGTGGTTTGGAGACCGGCTGGGAATTGCCAGGTACGACGGGCAAAACTTCATTCTATTCGCGGAAAGTCTTGCTATGGGGCTGCTTCGGTGTCGTGCCATTACCGGGGACCGCAAAGGCAATATCTGGATCGGCAGATCGCCAGGCGGATTGATTCGCTACGATGGCAAATCTTTTACCCACTATGGGATAGCCGAGGGTTTACCAAATCTTTTGATCACCTCGCTGATGGAAGATAATGATGGGAAACTGTGGGTGGGAAGTCATGGTGGAGGGGTAAGCCATTTTGATGGTCGGACTTTTTCCACTTATAGCACGGCAGAAGGCCTGAGTCACAATGATGTTTCTTCGATTTTACAAGACCAGCACGGAGATCTGTGGTTTGGCACCTGGGGAGGAGGCGTCAACCGATTGTCAATCGGTTCCGAAGAAGCGTTTTTCAGCCGCTTTACGCCGTCGGAAGGATTGAGCAACTTCGAGCTTTGGTCTATGACCATGGATACCGAAGGCAATTTGTGGTTCGCAATGGACGGCGGCGGTATAGGACTTTATCGAAGAGGCGGTTTTGTACATCTTTCGGACCGGGAGGGCCTGGGCCAATATACTATTACACGCATCGTCGAAGACGAGAAAGGACAAATCTGGTTTGGCACGGAGGGCAACGGGTTGGTTAAGTACTCAGACCGGCAATTCACCCATTACACCGGCCGGGAAGGACTGGCCATCAAGGAGGTTGGCTCTTTGGGTATTGGCGGAGATGGGCATCTTTGGATCAGTGGAGATGGCGATGGCAAGTGGGAGCTGAGTAGATTTGACGGAAACTCTTTCTTCGATCTTCAAGACGCTGAACTTTCGCAACAAAAAAACAGAGCATTGGCCAATTTTCGGTACCGAGACAGTCAGGGGGGACTTTGGTTTTCGGGAGACAAAGGTTCCATTGCGCGCTTAAAAGACGAAGAATTAACTTTTTACACTTCCGATTCTGGGTTGAGCGGTTACCGGATACAGTCAATGACGGAGGATCTCCAGGGTCGTTTTTGGTTGGCCACTGCAAACGGAGGGGTCAGCATGCTGCAACGAGACAGCATTGTACACTATACCTTGGATCAGGGACTTAGCAGCAATCACATCGTCAGTATCCAGGCGGACAACTCTGGAAATATTTGGTTGGGCACAGCTCAGAATGGACTGAACCGACTGACGCTTGATTCAGCCGGCTATGGTATTTCTGTGATCAACATTCGGCAAACCGATGGACTGAGCAGCGATGAAATAAGCTCCATCCTCGAGGACGGAAAGCAAAATATTTGGGTCAGCACCACCCGGGGAATCGACCTACTAAAACCCAATGAAAACAAGGATAACTACGATATTTTTAGTTTCGGCCAGGAAGATGGATTGGAGCGCATTAATTTTATTCGCAATAGTGCTCTTCTCGACCGGAGCAATCGAATTTGGTGGGGAACCATTGATGGTGTTACCGTACTGGATCTCAACACATTTGAATTGCCTACGAAACCACCGAGCATTCATTTGCAAAGCATCGAGGTCCATCAGACCTTTATTGATTTTCATCAATTGTCTGACAGTACCTACCGGACAAAGCTTTCATTTGGACAAGCCCTGAGTCAAAGCTTTGATTCTGCAGCGCTTTTTTACAATTATCCGGTTTCTCTTTCTCTGCCTGCTCACCTCAACCACCTCACCTTTCACTTCCCCGCCATCGACTGGGCAAATCCTCAACATCTACAATATTCTTACCAGATGTCCGGTATTGACGATCATTGGAGTCCGCTGACTTCTGATAGCAAAGCCGATTATCGTAACCTTCCTCCGGGTAAATATACTTTTCGTGCCAAGGCGATCGGGGCCGCACAGAAATGGAGCAACACTTTTGAATACCAATTTCGCGTGCTTCCACCTTGGTGGCAGAGCAATTGGGCGATCTCCGCTTATGTCCTGTTTTTACTACTCGTGATGTGGAGTATCTTGAGCTGGCGCACCGCCAGTTTGCGACGCCGACAAAAGAGCTTGGAACAGACCATTTCACATCGAACTGCCGCTTTGTCCACCGAGCGGCAACGCTCCGACGATTTGCTGTTGAACATTTTGCCCGCTAAAGTGGCCAGTGAATTGAAACGTTCCGGGCATACGTTGCCTGAATTCTTCGAGGACGTTAGCATCTTGTTTGCCGACTTTAAAGGGTATACCAACATTGTTGCCTCAATCCCCGGTAAATTGCTGGTAGCAGAACTTGATGATATTTTCAAACACTACGACGACATTATGGAATCTTTCGAACTCGAAAAGATCCACACAGTCGGAGATGCCTACATAGCGGCCGGTGGTCTTCCGGTAGCCGATAGCCGACACGCCGCTAAATGCGTCCGGGCAAGTCAGGAGATCATCAATTTTCTTGACCGGAGAAATAAAACGAGTGCAGTAAAATGGCAGGTCCGGATTGGCATTCATTCCGGGCCCATCACCGCCGGCGTCATCGGCAAGAAAAAATTCTCTTACGACATCTTCGGCGATACGGTCAACATAGCTGCGAGAGTAGAATCGGCCGGAGAAGTTGGCAAAATTAACGTTTCCGCCTACACCTATAATCTGATTAAAGAGGAGTTCCCTTGTACTTATCGCGGTAAAATCAACGCAAAGGGCAAAGGTGAGTTGGATATGTATTTTGTGGATTAATGTATTTCGCTAAACTTCTGATAATGAGCTTCAAATCTTCACTTTTTTTCCTACTCAGCAGTATTTTACCATTTCTTTTAAGGGGACAAGCCCCTCCCCCACCCAACGTAGTCCTGGTCTTGATTGACAACCAAAGCTATTTTGAGCTGAGCAGCAATGGTCATGAAATTGTGCAAACACCAAGACTGGATCGACTGGCTCGCGAGGGTGTTCATTTCACTGATTTCCATGCACCTCCCTTTTGCTCTCCCAGTAGAGCGGCCATGCTGACGGGGCGTTATGCCCTTAGGGCTGGTATTCACAATACAGTAGGAGGCATTTCTATTTTGCATAAACAAGAAAAGACCGTTGCTGAGTTTTTGAAAGAAGCGGGTTATTCCACCGGAGTATTTGGCAAATGGCACTTGGGCTTTAACTATCCTTATGATCCCTCCTACAGGGGCTTCGATGAAGTATTTGTGCACGGAGGAGGTGGAGTCAGTCAATTGGAGGATTACTACGGGAATAATCACCTGAACGCAACTTTTCAACACAATGGAAAATACGTCAAGTCAAGAGGGTTCTCAACCGATGTGTTGTTTGATCAGGGGATTGACTTTATTCAAAGAAACCAGGAAAATCCTTTCTTCTGTCTGATTGCTACTCCCGCTGTACACTTTCCAACCTTAAAGCATCCGGAGGTGACCAAAAGATTATTGGCAAGAGGAGTCCCCGAATCCAATCAACTGGCCATTTACTCCATGATTGAAAATGTAGACGACAATGTTGGCAGACTGCTCGATCATTTGGACAACATCGGACTGGCGTCAAATACCTTATTGATCGTCGCATCGGACCAAGGAGTTAATGACCGCGGGGCACCGGTTCATAGAGCGGGAAAGCAGGTCAATCGCGGAGTACAATACGATGAAAAACATCAGGTATATTGCATGATGCAATTTCCCTCCTGGACCGACAAAAACCCCGGGCCAATTGACGAACTCTGTGGCATGGTGGATATTACGCCGACCATTTTGGAATTTTGCGGGCTAATAAAACCAAAAAACCTGGATGGTCAAAGTTTAATCCCCCTGCTAAAAGGTTCGGGAACTTGGAATGAAGAGAGAAAACTGATCGTCCAGTGTCCGCGTAAGCGAAGTCGTAAAAAATGGGAAAACGTTTCGGTGAAATACAAAAAGTGGCGCCTGGTCGATGGACAGGCATTGTACAACATCGAAAAGGACCGGGGCCAATTGATCAATGTAATCAATGAACACCCGAATTTGACAAAGGCGCTCAAAGACGAATACGAAGCATTTTGGAATTCGCTCGACCCGGCGGAGGAATTGATTCCTCCACATCATCTTGGGGCTCCGGAAGACCCGGAAGTCCGCCTGAATGGCATGGACTGGTATGTGGGTGATGCTCCGTGGACGCAGCAATCGTTGGCCAAAAAGACAAGTCAGGGAAAATGGCTGGTGGAAGTGGTGCAAGATGGTGTCTATCGATTTGAATTGCGTCGATACCCTCAGGAGGCATCGTTGCCCATTGGCGCTACCCTGGCTGAGGTGAAGCTTGGTGAAAAAGGGGCAACGGTAGAGACTGAGCCAAGCGCAAAAAAGGCCGTTCTGGAACTGGATTTAAAGGCGGGGCGATATGACTTGCAAACCATTTTCACGAATACCGACCCTGAATCAGGCCTGGAAAAATGGGGGGCTTACTACGTTTATGTTGCCTATTTAGGTCAAAATTAATATGAAGACGTTATGAAAAAATCCTGCTATTTGCCAATCGTTTGCCTGTGCCTGTTGACGAGTGCCAGCCTCGTATCGCAGACAACAGCGAAACAGCCCTCAGCCTACGTTCAGCATCAAGGACAATTGAACGAGAACCAGCTACAAATGGCCGAAAATGACCGGCCGAACATCTTGTTTATCATGGCCGACGACCATACAACTCAGGGATTCGGCTGCTATGGCAGTAGGCTGGCCAAATTGAACCCCACGCCCAACATCGACCGTCTGGCGGCCAACGGCATGCGATTCGACAATGTCTTCTGCAACAACTCCATCTGCACGCCGAGCCGTGCCAGTATCCTGACCGGTCAGTATCCACAGACCAACGGCGTACGCGACATCGACGACCAACTCGACCCATCAAAGCAATATCTGCCGCAGGAAATGAAAAAGGCCGGGTACGAAACGGCAATTGCCGGCAAATGGCACCTTTCCATGGCACCGGAGTCTTTCGACTACTACTGTGTCTTGCCGGGGCAAGGCAAATACAATAATCCAACGCTCTACACCAACGACGGTACCGGCACCCCAACGGACATCCAATTTCAAGGCAACACCCGTGCCACCGTACCGATCCTTCAATTTGAAGGCCACTCGACGGACGTGATCACCGATATTGCCCTGGAGTGGTTCCGGAACGGGCGCAAAACCCGGAAACCGTTTTTCATGATGCTCCATTACAAAGCGCCGCACGACATGTTCACCTATGCGGAGCGTTACCAGGACTATCTCGAAGACGTTGAGATTCCCGAACCGGACAACATGTATGAACAGCCCGCCGCAGAATTCGGTTCGATCGGGACGCGCGGTGAGAACGACAGCCTGGTTCACCTCATTGGGTCATCAATTTCCAAGAGGATGGTTAAGCGCAACATGGGCAAACACATGAAAGTGGACGAAAATCTTTCGAACCGCGAATATACGCATCAGGCCTACCAGCGCTACGTCAAAAAATTCCTTCGTTGCGTCAAGGGCGTCGACGACAATGTACAACGAGTACTGGACTACCTCAAAGAACATGATCAACTTGACAATACCATCATCATCTATACCGGTGATCAGGGTTTTTTTCTCGGTGAACACGACTTTATCGACAAGCGCTGGATGTACGATGAAGCCATGCGCATGCCCTTTATCGTACATTACCCGAAAACCATCAAGCCTGGTTCCGTTAACGACTGGATGATTGGCAACGTCGACTTTGCGCCAACCCTGCTGGAATTGGCGGGTGTTAAAACACCAGACTATATGCAGGGGCGCAGTTTCGCCGCCGCTATTCGCGGAGAAGTCAAGCCTGCCGACTGGCCGACCGCTGCCTACTACCGCTACTGGATGCACATGGCACATGGTCACAACAATCCCGCCCACTTCGGTATTCGCACCAGCGACTATAAGCTGATCTTTTTCTATGGCACGGACTATACCAACTACCGCGCACTCAAAATGGATTACGCCACCAACTTTGGCGGCAACCGGTACGGTCACGACACTCCGGCTGCGTGGGAACTCTACGACCTGAGAAAAGATCCCGGCGAAATGCAGAATGTCTACGATCATCCGGCATACGGTGAGATTGTTGTCCGACTGAAAAAACAGCTTCACCGGATGCGACTTGAACTAAACGAAACGGACCGAGACTACCCACGAGTACAGAAGGTGATCGATCGGTATTGGGATTGATCGAACGATGACAGATGTCATCTATTTAGGAGAACAAAAGTCAGCGGGCATCAACCCAAATCGCAGCTATCTTTAGGGAGATCGCGTTTTCCTTTGTCCCGGTCTTCTTTGCAGTTCCATTGGTTTTCGTTGTGGTTACGGACAGTGATATCGATGCATCATATTCCGAAAAAAAATAATAACTTGTATAATAAATGACCGGCTTCCCCAACAAAATCAAACCCATTCACCATATTTGCCGTAATTGTTGCCTGCTGCTCGGATTCGGAATCCTGATCTCCTTCCCGATGATACCCGGTGCCCAAACATCATTGGCTGTTTCCGGAAAAACACTAACCATCCAGAAGGACACCCGGGGATTTGCAAGAGGCCGGATTTCTCTCCGATCATTTTTATATGTCTTGCCGGACCCGGGAGGCAATCTGACGATTGAAGAAGCGGCTTCCGATGCATTTTTAGACGAGTACCGCCCGGGCTTCAATCACCGGCAAATTCTTGCCGAATACGACTGTGTCTGGATCCGGCTTACGCTTTCCTCCAAACTGGCCGAAGACCTGGATTGGTTGGTCAATATCAGCGCCGCCAAGATCGACCTTTATTTAGCCGATACGACCGGTGGATTCCAGCAATTGAGCTCCGGAGTCTTTCTGCCCATCAGGGAACGAGCCTTTACCTCCAGTCTGGTGCCTGCATTTCCGCTGCACATCCGCGGAAATGAATCCCAAACAATCTATTGGCGGGTTCAAAGAGGGATCATCCAGTACACCGACCGCCTGGTGGGGCTGGATCAAACCTTGATGTCGCCCACTTATTTTTATCAGTACGACGAGCGCTTTGCCTCCATCGTCAGTGGTTATGCTGGCTTAATCCTGGCCGTGATCATTTATCACCTGGTCATATTTTTCTACAATCGCGAGAGCAGCTATTTACATTTTGCACTTTATGGATTTGTGTCGGTCATTACTGCAACCGTCGGCACCGGTTTTGCCCAGGAATGGTATTTTCCGGATGCCTGGCTGCCACACCATTTCACCATCATGTGGACTGGACTGGCGCTGCAATTTGCCTTCCTGACGCAATTCACAAGGGTTTATCTGAAATCGAAGCAATTGCAGCCAATAGCGGACCGATTGCTGGTCGTTTACACTGCTTTATTGATAGCAGTGGGTACATCTTTGATCGCTTTTTTCTATCCGATGGGGTATTACAAGTCGGGATTTATGGTGCTGCGCATCAATCAGCTCATGGTCATTGTTTACATGATCCTTTTGCTGGTTGTTGGTTTGTTATCCCTCCTCAAAGGTTATCGACCGGCCCGGATCTATATGATTGCCAGTCTTGTGTTCTTCATCAGCATGGTGCTCCTATTTTTAACCGTTTTGGACATTCTGCCTCCCGTCGAGCTGTTGGTTTATCCCATCTACGGCAGGGCGGCCCAGGTACTGCTGTTCTCCATCGGTCTGGCTCAGCTATTCAAAAACCTTCAGGATCAGAAGCTGGCCGCTGAAACCCGGCAAAGGCTGGCCCAGGAAAAAGTAACGAAGCGATTGCTCCAGGTCGACAAGCTGAAGGATCAATTCCTTGCCAATACCTCCCACGAACTCAAAACGCCACTGAATGGCATGATTGGCCTGGCGGAGTCGCTCAAAGACGGCATTGCCGGTGAACTTCCCTCCAAAGCTGTCGAGAACCTGGAGTTGATTACCGTTAGCGGACGGCGCCTCTCTACCCTGGTCAACGACATCCTGGACTTTTCGAAAATCGCTCAGCACGAGCTCGAGTTGAATCTGCGTCCCCAGGATGTAAAATCGATCGTAAATGTGGTATTGAACTTATCCAGACCGCTCCTCGGGAACAAGACGGTGGCACTACAAAACAAGATCCCCGATGGAATGCCTTTCGTGCTGGCCGACGAAAACCGGCTGCAACAAATCTTGTATAACCTGGTCGGCAATGCCATTAAATTTACGGAGAAAGGAACCATTATCGTCGGAGCTGAAATGGAGGAAGACTTCCTGGTGGTTTCCGTCAAAGATACCGGCATCGGAATTCCCGAGGACAAACTCGACGCCATCTTTGAGTACTTCGAACAAGCCGATGGCAGTATTGCCCGTGAATACGGCGGCACGGGCATCGGCCTGAATATTGCACAATCCCTGGTCACTCTACACGGTGGAAAACTAAATGTTGCATCAAAGCTCGGAGAAGGCTCCAGCTTCACCTTCACCTTGCGCATAGCTAAAGAAGAACCGATCGCCGGGAAGGAAACCTATGCAGCGGAGATCGTACCCGTGCACTCCCATCCAACCCCAGTTCCGGCAATCGACGATCGGACAATACCCCAATACGGGCAAAGTCAACTGGCCAGCATTCTAATTGTCGACGACGATCCCATCAATTTACGGGTATTGGAAAACCACCTGGAACTGGCCGGATACCGGGTCACCAAAGCCAGTAATGGAAACGAGGCCCTGGAAATCATCCGGACGTCGCCCAAGTTCGACCTGATCATCCTCGATATTATGATGCCTAAAGTGACCGGCTACCAGGTTTGTCACCAATTGCGGTCCATCTACCTGCCCAGCGAATTGCCCATCATTATGCTGACGGCCAAAAACCAGGTATCCGACCTGGTACGGGGTTTTGATACCGGCGCCAATGACTACCTGGCCAAGCCCTTCTCGAAGGACGAATTGCTGAGCCGAATCAAGACGCACCTGAATCTCCATCTCATTAACCAGGCTACCGGCAAATTCGTACCGCACTCTTTTCTAAGGTCCATCGGGCGCGCATCCATTACGGAGGTTCAGTGGGGCGATCAAGCACAAAAGGAAGTGACGGTTTTCTTTTCGGATATCCGGGGATATACCACCCTCTCGGAAAAGATGACTCCTAATGATAATTTCAAATTCATCAATGCTTACGTACGGAGAATGGGACCGGCCATCCAGAAATTCGATGGCTTTGTACATCAATATTTGGGAGACGGCATCATGGCCATTTTCCCGAACCTGGCGGAAAAAGCCCTGAAATCAGCCATTGAAATGCAACGAACTCTCCGCATTTACAATGAAGAACGATCGCTCAAGGGCAGAGACCCGATCCGCGTCGGGATGGGCATGCATACCGGGCCGCTGATCATGGGCATCATTGGCGATGAATCCCGCAATGAAGCAGCAACCATTTCCGACATCGTCAACACCGCTTCCCGCATGGAAGGCCTCACTAAGTACTATGGAGCCTCCATCTTGTTGAGTAAGAACAGCTATGATACCATTGAAAATCACAATGATTTTCATTTTCGATACCTGGGAAAGGTCCAGGTAAAGGGGAAAACTCAGCCCATCGCCGTTTACGAATGCTTCGACGGCGATGCACCGGAAATTATGGTGAGAAAGAAAGATACCCTGGATCAGTTCAATACTGGCCTGGACCACTACTTCAACAAGCGTTTCCCGGAAGCCACCGTTGTCTTACAGGATATTCTGCGCGCCAATCCGGAGGACCAGGTTGCCCGATTCTTTTTCACCAAAGCCGGTTATTACATCAGTAATGGAATTGATGAGGAATGGGATGGTACGGAGACTATGTTGGTTAAATAAAAAAACTAGACCCTAATCTATTTCTGCCCAGATAACATGATGATCACTTGCGACATGAACCTTTTTAGTCAATTGTTCATATACTTGCCACCGCCGTGGCTGAACCCCTGGCCAGGCGCCTTTCCGGAAAAGTCCTGCAGCGGTCACCCGCCCAAACAGAGCTGGGGAAAGCAATAGGTAATCGATCTTGTTATTATCATTTCCAAGCCCGAACGTACCAATGCCGCGACTCGGGTTATTGGCAGGAACATTGAATTCGCCGACTTGAAAGTTGGGATGATTCGAAACGTCTTGCAGGTCGGTATCGGCCAATAAGGGTTGAAGGGGAGCGCTATCCGGTGTGTCATTAAGATCACCCAAAACTATAATGTTATCCTGTCCATCTTGTCGCAACCGTCTGTATATATTGGCTGTTTGCTCAGCCTGCGCTGTTCTCTTAGCCACCGACGCTGCATCGTTTCCACCAAATTTACTCTTAAAGTGATTTGGCAAAACCCAGACGACTTCGTCTGTTGGTGTTGTTACAGCATATTCCGGACAGTCACGGCTGTAAATAGGCTTACCATCCGGTTTCAAATCATGAATGTGGCTTTGCATCAAGCCAATGTTGAAGCCTGGTTTTGTCATCAATCCCACATCGATGCCACGATCGTCATTCCCATCGATCACCATGACGCTGGTATAAGGTTGCGGCCTTTGATTTGGCGGTAGTTCACCGACCACTTTATCAAAGATAAATTCACTAAATTTCTTCAGAGAGACTCGATCCTCCGCTTCAATAACTGCTAAAATATCCGCATTAACATCTCGGATTACCCGTCCCGTATTAAGGATGGCAATTTCATTCACGGGAGCTGTTTTTAACTCGGCCCAACCAATCCAGTCCCCTCTTCCGTCGGCAACAACCTCTATTCCTCCTGCTCTAGGTCGGCGAATTATCCTACCTCTAATCTTGCGGATGCGAGCAAAGGGACCTTCATTAAATCGATTGAAGTTGAGCGCCGCCACTAGCTCCAAAATCCTCGCTTTCTGAGCTGCAGAATAATTCGTTTCTTCGAAAATACTATTGAGTTCTGTAACCGACTGAATGATGTCTTGGGCGGTCGCTGAATTATCTTCATTAAAAGCTTTGGCCCGATCAAATAGATTTTCGACATTAAAGGCGGCGATTTTCATAATCGTACTTTTGAAAAGTATTACAAATAAGGTTTTCCATGCTCTCGACCTGATCTTGGTGATTGCCGGCTTCGGACAGCCACCGCATTCATATAAAAACGAATTCTCTTATAATTATTGTTTACACGCCTTCCAAATATATAAAAAACAGCTCAATCAGAGTGTCAATCACAAGTTAATACATAAAATCAGGATCTATCAAACTCCCATATGATATCCTAGTCTAAAATCCCCCAGTTCACTTATTTTATTTCTCAAACGATCGTTTTATATTTGCAATAGAGAGGACTGAGATTCTTTTTCATTGCACGCAGTCAACAGTATGCCAATTAATAGGCTTCATTTCTTGAATATCAGCATTACGACATGATTGGTGGCCAAAGTCCTGATAAACCCTCCTTGCTAGAGGAATAGATCCGAATTACATTTCCAAATCTAGACCTTGGGGCCCCTATTTGGGCAACTCTAATAATCTCCTTTTTGAGAGATGGGCTTGAGCTGATTTACATCTAGATCAAGCACCTTACTCAGAAAAGTCATTTCCTGCGATTGCGTCACCAATCTCTGTTCGGCGTCCGTACCAAAACCGTGTCCCCCACCCCAGACGATCTTCAATACCACCTGCCCATCACAATCCGATTGGTGTTCCTGCATGGCTGCCACAAATTTATAACCGTGTTGCGGAGGGGTGGTTTGATCCTTCTCCCCTACGGTCACGATCATGGGTGGATAACAGGTGTTGGATTTGATGTTGTGATAGGGTGACCAGCTCCACAAGTTCATAAACTCTTCCTGATCAGCAACTGAGCCGTATCCCCTGGTCCATCCTTTAAAGGCAGTAAATTGCTCGTATCGCACCATATCCAGGGAGGGGATTCCGATCATGGCGGCGCCGTATAAATCGGGTCGTTGCATTGTTACGGCCGCTGCCAGGGAACCGCTCGCACTCCATCCGTTGGCAATCATCCTTCCGGCACTGGTGTAGCCCTCCCCGATCAGAAATTCGCTGGCAGCAATGTAATCATCGATGGCATTTTGTCGGTTCAACAATATGCCGGCATCTTTCCAGGCATCGCCAAACTCTCCGCCGCCTCTCACCCCAGGCAATACGTAAATGCCACCCATTTCCAAAAAAGTCAAAAGGTGCGGTTGATACCAGGGAGTCGCCACCCAGCCACCAAATCCATATCCATACATAAATACAGGATTTTGGCCATCCATTTTTAGGGCTTTCTTATGACAAATGTAAATGGGGACTTTGGTACTGTCGAAACTGGTGTAATAGGTGTTGCGCGTAGTGTAATCATTTCGATCAATGGGAAGATTTCGATCAAAGTATTGCTGCATTTCTCCCGTCCGGAGATCAATCCGGTAAATATTCGAAGGAGAGAGAAAGGTATTTAACGAGAACCAGACTTCCCTGCCCGTCGGCTTTCCTACCAGCCCGGAACCGATCCATCCCGTTTCCAATTTGATTTCGTGTTTTTTCTCTCCTTTGATATCGAAAATCCGGATCATATTCTGAGTACCTTCCCGGTACAACAAGGTAAAGTGATCCCCAATCAGGTTCATGGCATTTCCCCCGGCGGTACTCCCCCCTGCCAATGTTTCTTTCATTTCCGGTATGATGGTCTTCCAGTTGTCTTCCTCAGGGGCATTTTTATCAATCCTGATGATCTTACCATTGGGGGCATTCTGATTCGAGTAGAAATAGAATGCATCGCCCTTGCTCCCAACGTAATTCAGCATATACTCATCATGAGGTACAAGCGGAATTACCTTTTGCGTTTTATCCACGATGAATACGGCATTTCGGTCGGATCGTCCATCAAGCGTACTGATGACTACCTGTTCTTCATCATGGGCACTTGCGATCCGGAAGATCATATTAGAGCCCTCCGGCCGCTTCTTTATGGAAATATCCGATTGCGGATCACTGCCAATACGGTGAAATTTCACTACCGGCTGCGGTGCGAATGCTCTACTGTTCAATTGGGCTGAAGGACCGTAGTAGTTGTAATAGAATCCACCGTCCTTCGTCCAGGCGATGTTTGCCGAAGTCGTCCCATCCAACACTTCCCGCCATTGGCCTTTTTGCAGGTCGAACACGTGTAATTGTCCGTACCGGTTTTGTCCGGTTCTCATCCAGCAAACCAACGTTTTGCCGGAAGGGGAAAGCGAGAATCCACCGTAGGTTTGACCCTCTTCCAATTCATCATTCATATTTAAAAGTATTTCCGGTTCCCCTTCCAAGCCTTTTTTTCTACACAACAGGGAATGGCGTAAGGCCGGGTCGGTTATATTGTAGTAATAAAGATCTCCCCCTTTCCGTGGTACCGAATATCCCTTACCGGTTTGACCAAACCAATTGATCCCGCTTTTGATCAGCTCCAAACTCGATTCATCCAATAGCTGATGCAAGTAATCATCCTGAGAAGACATCCAGGCGTGCAGTTCCGGATCATTAAGATCCTCCATCCATTGGTAGGCATCTTTAATGTGGATGTTGTGAAGTTCGGTCAATTGCGCATGCTTTTTGACTTTCGGGTAATTGGCCATTTGTGCTGCCAGTTGGTTCATTCCCGTTAGCAATAGGATGGCTATCAGCCTGAATACAGTCGGTGTATTTTTCATAATTTAAATTTTAAGTGCTAATTTTTTAGCACTAATGTTTAAAAAATTTTCATTCTTCGACCCTGTTTGCCAATATGTCTTGGATGGCATCGATGACGTACTTGTGCGGGGTTTCGGCAACGGCTTGTTTCACTGCTGCCGCCAATACATCATCTTGGCCGGACAAGCGTTCCACGAATAGCTCCGTACAACCTGTTTTTTGGATCCCGGAAAAATGCTCGTAGGCAAAATCGCGGCCGTAGTCTAAATTCATGCCGAGTATCCAATTTTTCAATTTCCGGGAGTCAAAATTTCGAATCAGTCTTTCGGAAAGCATCCGAACACCTTCATCCGGGTCATCTAAGTGATTGCTGACCAGGTGAAAAGCGGGCATACAACCGATGCGATACAATGTCCACAGCGTTGCCTTCCGGACTACCGGACTGCCGTCATTCCTCCCGTCCGTTACCGCATAAAAGGTCTTGGTGGATCCGAAAGTGCCCAGGGAAAGCAAGGCCCGCTCCTGAACACAGTCCACCCGATCGTTGATGAGGTTTACCAGAGGAACAATCGCCTGATCATCACCCATCTCTCCCAATGCCCAGGCAGCTGCCGCCCTAACCCTTGGGTCCGGATGTTCAAGATGCTCTAAAACCGGTATCAGGGCACGCTGGTACTTTCTGATCCCCAAGGCCTTCAGACTGGCCACTTTTGTGCCAACATCCGGCTTCTCGAGGTGCAAAAGTAGGGTACCAAGCCTGGAAGCGTTCAGTCCCGATTCACCGGCAGGAAGATTCAGGAATAGCAGGGGTATTAAGCAGAGCGTGCTGCCAAATATTCGTGCCGGTATCTTCGTTCGTTCCTCGCTTTGTTGGTCCCGTGCCAGGCGCAGCAATTGGGTTACCCGATTTTTCAGATCGGTGTTACGCAGCATCGGCACCGATAGTTGAGCACGCCAGTTTGACTTCACTTGAAAACGGTCCGCCAGCTGTACCAACTGCTGCGCGTACGCAAGATGCGTAATACCAGCATTTACGACTGATTCATCGCACGACTGCTCACAGGTCAGGCGAATTTTCTTAATCGCCCACCAACACAAAGGATGCCACCAATAAAGACATTTGATCAATTGCAGGATGACATTAAATGCAAAATCTCCCTGGCGAATGTGACAAAGTTCGTGCAGGATTATGGTATCGATTTCTTCTGTCGTCCACTCCCTTTCGGATTCCGGAATGAGGATGATCGGTTTTTTCCAGCCGTAGGTAAAGGGAATTTTAATGTAGTCGGAAAAAACCAATTGTACCGGACGTAACAGGCCAAGGGTGCTTTTATGGAAGACCATTCTTTCCTCCCAGATTTCGTCGTGGCCGATATGGCTTTTTCGAATGATATAGGCAAGAATGATGGCTTCTGCAACCATGAACAGTCCCAGTAGGGCGATGCCAAAAACGATGCATAAAAACAGAGGGTCAGTACTCCTATAGATCGATTTGCTATTTGCCGTGTCTGCTTCCAAGGAAGTACCTTGAGCAGCTAACTGAGTCGTCGGCAAACTGCTTTTTTCATTCGATAGATCCAACACCCGATAAGGCACTGGTAAATCTTCTATGATTTCAGTTGGCTCCGGAGTATACAATGTCGGTTGCCAGGCAATCAAATAGGTCAGGGGAAGCAAAAGCAGCAGCCCGCACAGAATTTTCCATACTGCATATCGATGCGCAGCCCGCCACTTTTTGAGCAATACTTGCAGCAGCCAACCGAACAAAAAGATCAGGGAAGATTTAAGGCCAATATTGATCATGAATATGTAGAACCAATCAGTCATTCGACATCCTTTTTAGCCTCCTCGATTAACCGGCTGATTTCGTCCAGCTCGGCTTTGGTGAGTCGGTGATCGGAGAGCAAACTGGAAACAATACTGGGGGCCGATTTATCAAAATAGGTCCTGATCAAGTGATCGAGTGCGTTTTTCTTCGCCCGTTCCTTCTGCACCGTGGCATAGTAGATGTACTTGTTTCCTTCCTGACGATGTTTTAAGTGCCCTTTCTTTTCCAGGATATTCATCAATGTGCGAATCGAATTATAACTGGAAGGATTCGACAACGCATCAATGACTTCAGAGACACTCAATTCCCCTTTTTGGTGAATGATGTCCATGATTTGTCGTTCTCGCTTACTTAGGTGTTGATCATCCGTTCCTTTCATTACTGCTAATTTTTTAGCATTGGTAAAAGTAATGGGATATTTTGTAAGATGCAAGTGGTTGGTCATTTGAAGGTCATGACCTCCACTCCATCCCAATCTTCGGCTACTCCATAGGTTTGATAGTTCGTTGAACGCTTGCAAAAGAACTGGGCAGGAAGATCTTCGGGATGTATGCTCATTACCTTTTCAAAGATCATCGCGGCCTCCTTGAAATTTCGGGAAAGATACCTTTCCATGGCTTCGTCGAAGAGTGAATGGCTCATAACCTTACTTTCAATGACATCCGGAGAGTCGCCGTCGAAACATTCATAGACAGCCGTTGGTTCTTTTTTTCCTTTCAATAAAACTTTGCCAAGAAAGCGGAAAAGGTAATCGGTCGTGCCGCTGTTTTGAATCTGTCGCAAACTCTCTTCACTGAGTAAAATGTTGACACCAAAATATTTGGTGAGACTTTCAATTCTGGAAGCGGTATTGACGGTATCGGAAATGGTAGTGGCGTCCATTCGATATTCATCTCCAATGATGCCCATGACGAGCGGACCGGTATGCAATCCAATTCCAAGCTGGATGGACGAAAGCGCCTCATTCGCTCTTTCGCGATTAAAACTCTGAAGAGATCGTTGCATATGAACAGCAGCCCGGAGACAATCACTTGGAGAGTTCTTGAACAATGCCATGATGGCATCTCCAAGATATTGATTGACAAAACCCTGGTTTTGTTGAATCAGCGGCCCCATCCTTTGGTTAAAGGCATGAACAAACCGGAAGTTCTCTTCGGGAGTCATGTTTTCGGATAGCGTGGTGTAGTTTCGAATATCGGAAAACATAACGCTAACCTCCTGGGCAGCGGAATCTCCCAGTTTTACATCCATGATATTGTCGTGACCCAGCGCACGGATAAATGCAGTCGGGACGAATTTTGAAGTCAAAGCATTTACTTCTTCCTGAAAGGCGAGCTTCCGTCGCTGTTTTCTCAATTCCAGGGATCGGATGTAATACAGTACCGCTAATAAAAGAAGTCCGAAGAACATCCATGCCCATCCTGTTGCCCACCACGGAGGAAGTACAGTAACGTGAAGCACTTTACCCTCCCGATTCCAAATACCGTCGCTATCGGCACCTTGCACCCGGAAAACATATTTGCCGGGAGGTACCTTTCTGTATTTTGCCAACCCCTCCTCCAATAAGGTACGCCAATTCTGATCGTAGTTCTCCAACTGATATTTGAACCGGTGAGCTGCCGGGTTGCGATAGTCAACACAAGCTAAGCCCAGGGAAAAGGAATTTCGATTGTAGGGCAGGCGGAGAGATTGGGTTTTCCAAATTGGCTCGGTTAGGATGGATAGATCTCCTGGGACGATTCTTGCTTCCTCGATGATCAAATCGGTGATCAGGATTCTTGGAACATACTGACTATCTTTAAGTTTTAATTCTTCGGGATCGATCTCGTAATACCCGGTCCCGCTGACAAAAAAGAGTTTCCCTTCCGAATTAACAAAACCGGGGCCATCGAGCAAATCAGGGGGTGAATGGTATGATTGAAAGAGCTCTTTCTCGGGATCCAGTGCAATCAATGTATTCGGAGCGCTCATCCACAGTCGGCCGTCGGGAGACTGTAACAATGTATAAATCTTGTCGGAAGGAATGTCGCTGTTGTCGATTGAAAAGACCTTCATAGCTCCGGACGAGGGATCAAGCCTTCCCAATTCATTACTGGCGGACCGGAACCAAATCTTTCCTTCGTCGTCTGCAGCAACCTGTTCGGCTCCTTGCAGATCTTCCGGCAACCGGAATTTTTTGGTCGTCCGAGACGGGTGATGGTAGCTTACCAGGTGAGACATGGTGCCAAACCAAAGACGTCCTTCGTTATCTTCGCAGATCTGCCCATACTCCCCTTCGAGAATAGAGCCTTCTTTTTCGTGTAACATGAAGTTTTCAAATTGGCGGGTATTGCGATTCAAACGATTTAGGAGTCCTCTGGGGCTAGCGGCTAGTACCCAAATATCTTCTTTGTTATCTTGAAAGGCGGGTTTAATGGAGGGGACCCCCGACCAGTAGGAAAGACTCCCGCCACTGCCGGGGCGGTATTGATAACGTGTGAAGGTAGCGTTGGCCGGGTCAAAACGGTTTAGCCCATTCATGGTGGAGATCCACAAATGTCCATCTAGGGCCTCCCGAACACTGGTCACGTGATTGGAAGTTAGACTGTTGGAATCGCCCGGATTCAATTTGTGAACCTGTAAAGCATCGTTTTTCGGGTTAAATTGAATCAGCCCCACCCCTTTTGTGCCTAACCATATATTTCCCCGGTCGTCCTCTATAATATCGAGGATCTCTGTTTTTGGGGCATTGATAAAATTGCCTAAGTCATGGTACAAAAATTTATCAGCCTCATTCATTTTGAATAAGACCCGGGAGCTGGAAGTAGAAAAAAATAGCGTCCCATCCTTGGTCTCGTGAAAATCTATGATGTTGTCATGCGGCAATCCGTATGCATCTTCAGGATCATTTTCGAAGTGGCGTGTTTTGCCGGTGGCCGGATCGAAAACATTCAAACCGCCGCTCCAGGCCCCGATCCAAATTCTGTGTTTGTGATCTTCACCGATACATGTTACCCAACAATTGGGTTGATCAGCAATTGGTATATTGCGTTTAAAGGGTTGACTCAATTGGTGAGGATTTACCGGATCGGAGGGAAAGTGCTGAAAAGTACCTTCGGTGCGATCCATCTGATGAATGCCATCGCCCCAGGTGCCTATCCAAAATATGCCTCGGGAATCTTCGAAGATGCTTCCAATCCTATTGTCGCGTAGGGCTGTTGAATCATTGGGGTCGTGTACAAAACGTTCGAAAGACTCCGTATCGGCATCGTATCGGTTCAAACCGCCAAGTTTCTTTTCCCGGTCTTCCGGCTTTTCTGCCCAGGGAAAACCGGTGCCTACCCAAAGGGTCCCTTCCCGGTCTACGTAAAGGACCCTCGACACATCATGACTCAGACTCCTCGGGTCTTTCTCATCATGAACAAAGCGTTTGTACTGCCCGCTCTCCCTGTCCAGGCGATAAACGCCATGATTGGTTCCCGCCCATATGAAGCCGTCCTGGTCTTCAACCACACAAGGCGTCCAACCATCGTTAACGACATCGGCATAAGGTAGTTCAAAGGTATAGCGCCTAAATTGCTCCCGAATGGGATCAAAGCTAGTTAACCCTCCCTTGGCGTGGGCCATCCAAAGCATACCTTTGCTGTCTTGATATAAATTTTCCAGGAATGGCGTAGCTGGGGAATTTTCATTCAGGGAGTCGCTTTTGAAGGTGATGAATCTTTGACCGTCATACCGAACCAATCCGATATGGGAAGCAATCCACAAAAAACCCGTTGAATCTTGAAATACCTTCATTACCTTGTTTCCTCCTTCAGGTACCACAAGTCTCGTATAAAGAGGCTCAAATTCCAGTAAATCATTGGAGTCTTGACCCAAAATTAGGGTTGACGTCAATTGACTTGTCAACATGGTTATTACAATGTAGAACCGGAGTATTGGTTTCATAGGGACCTTGAAGTTGATGGCAGTTCAGGTATAATTGTAAGTAAGTTAATGAGAATACTAAAAAGATTGGAATGTCCTTTATCTTTATGATTACAACAGCCACTTATGAGAGCCAGGTTTTACAAAAATCTCCCACTTTTGAACCAACACCGATTTGGTTGTTTATGGCTATGGCTTCTAAATGCCACTTTCCTTTGCTTTCAGCCCGGTTTTATGTCGGCCCAATCCAAGGAAAACCTTTCGATCAAAGCGGAAGGGACACCTTTCTTCCGATTTTACCAACCACAGGAATTCAACGCCAGTCGCCAGAGCTGGAGCATTGTTCAGGACCAGCGGGGAATAATTTTGGTGGCCAACAGTCAAGGATTATTGAGCTTTGACGGCCTGGATTGGCAACTTATCCCGACGCCCAATGGAGGTTTGGTTCGTTCTTTGGCTATGGACGAAAGCGGTGTTGTTTATTACGGGGGTAAAAACGATTTTGGCTATCTATCATCTGATTCATTGGGGCATCTTCAGCTGAAATCTTTGCGGGGAGCCATTCCGGCCGACATCGATGACTTCAGGGATGTCTGGACCATACAGGCGAGCGGCGAGCGCCTCTATTTTCATTCCTACCTCCATTTGTTCGTCCTGGGTTCCGGAAAGAACCTGGAGCAAGAAAACAGATCGGTTGAAGTGCTAAAAACCGAGCGCAACATCCAGTCGATTTACGTCTTGAATGATACTTGTTATTTCTACGAGGAAGAAACCGGTATGAAATACTTTATACCCGGAGAGGCCGCAAAGACAGTGGTCGATGGTGCATCGATAAAAGATGCGACCATTGTTTGCATCTTACCGTGGTTTGCAAACTCCAATAAGCATAAGCTGATACTGTGCAGCATGCGCGACGGGTTATTCACGATGGATGAACAAGGCATTGCTCCGTTTGCATTGACGGAAGAGGCCGCAGACCTAATCGCGACCGATCGAATTCTGCACGCTTGTTATTTGTCGGATGGTTCTTTGGGCGTTGCTACCTCCAATCACGGGCTGGTAGTCATCGACGAACAAGGTAGGCTCCGTCATCATCTTGACGAGCACAATGGTTTTCCTACTAATGATTTAAATTTCTTAGCCCCCGACCGGCAGGACGGACTCTGGATCGCAACGTCGGTGGGGATCGCTCGCGTTGAAATACCGGCTTCGATGAATCGCTTTGCCACCTCTTATGGCCTGGGCCACCTGGTTCATTCGTTCGGCAAGCACAACGACGAGCTTTATTTAGGTACGAACAACGGGCTCTTTGTTGCCCCGTCGGCAGGAGCACCGAATTTCCAACGGGTCGCCGGCCCCATCACGAATGTCTACTCGATAGCTTCCGTCCAGGGAGACCTATTGGCTGCCTTCCCGTATGATGGTATTTTTCAAGCTACCGGACAGGGTCTGAAAAGAATCCTCGGCAACGTACCGATCAAATTGCAGCAATCGAGATATTTTCCCGACCTGGTCTTTGCCGGCGGCGGTTCCTCGCATTTTGGTTTTAGCATGTTGCTTCGGACCCCGGGGGGATGGCAACGGATTTTGACCCGACCGCTCATCATGGAAGAAATTCGGTATGTGGAAGAAGAATCTCCCGGTATCATTTGGCTCGGCTCCAGGCGTAAAGGTTTTTTGCGCGTAGAAATTGCGGGCCTCCAGGAAGTCGGGACCCAAGATACACTGGCGGTTACCGTTGAACGCTATCCGGAAACTTTATCGACGTCCAGTTTTAGGGCACGGCCCTATTACGTTCACGATCAACTTTATTTTGCCAGCAGCGAGGGCCTGAAACGGATCGATCGAAGTGAGGCAAAGTTGTTACCCGATTCTTCACTGGGTCCATTCCTGGCCGATTCCCTCACCGTAGTCAACCACTTGTTAGCCGGGAGCAATAAAGAGATCTGGGTCAACTACGGGAGGAAAGGTGAAGAACACTTAAATATAGGCCGTTTGATCCCCGATCAAAATGGAGATTATCAATTGCAGAAAATCCCCGAACTGGCCCGGGGAATCGCCCTGACCTCCATGTTCTTCGACTCGATTAATCAAATGCTTTGGCTGGGCACTCCCGAAGGAGTTATCAAATACAATCCTGCGGTCGACCGGGCTTATTTGTCCGACTTTCCAACACTTATTCGTTCCGTTTTCTGTCATCGGGATTCTTTGATCTACGGCGGCGATGCCTTGGACCACGGCACGGATCTGCCCGATTTCAACCTTGCTTATCGCGACAATGTTCTTCGGTTCGAATTCAGCGCAGCCAGTTTTGAGCGGTCTGAGGACAATGTTTTCCAGCATTATCTTGAAGGATTCGATGCCAATTGGTCGGAGTGGTCTCCCGAAAGAAGAATTGATTACACCAATCTTCCGGAAGGAACTTATACTTTTCGGGTGCGCGCAAAAAACCCCTACGGCGTTATCGGCCAGGAGGCTACTTTCCCCTTTACCGTACGGCCACCCTGGTACCGCACCTGGTGGGCCTACCTTCTGTATGCGGGACTCATCGGATGGAGTATCTGGGGACTTTACCGTTTTCAAAGTAAGAGGCTGAAGCTGGAACACCGCCTGGAGTTGGAACAAAAAGAAAGCGAACGGCTCAAAGAATTGGAAAATTTCCGTACGCGTTTATACACGAATATCACCCATGAATTTCGGACTCCCCTAACCGTCATCCTGGGCAATGCGCAAAAACTGGAGGAACAAAAACCCGACGATCATGCCGAGAAAAAGAGTCTTTCGCTCATTCGCCGCAACGGCAGTAGTTTGCTGAATCTGGTGAATCAGATGCTGGATCTCTCCAAAATGGAGCACGGTGGCCTTCCCATCCATTACCAGCAAGGAGACATTGTCCAATACCTTCGATACATTGCCGAAAGTTTTTATTCCCTGGCCAACGCCAATAATGTCATGTTGAAGGTAGTCAGTAATGAGGTCAAGATTTTACTGGACTACGATGAAGAGAAAATCCGCCAAATAATTGCCAATCTCCTGACCAATGCCATCAGACATACGCCTTCCGGCGGAAAGGTTGTCGTCGAAGCGGCTAAAACGGGGGATCAATTGAACATCAAGATAGCCGATACCGGCACGGGCATCCCGGAAAAAGACCTGCCCCACATTTTCAATCGCTTTTACCAGGCGGATGAGAAAATGCCGCGATATGGCGGAACCGGCATCGGGCTGGCGCTGACCCGCGAATTAGTAAAACTACTGGGGGGCAGCATTACCGTGGAAAGCAAGCTGGACAAAGGGACCACCTTCCTAATTACACTCCCCATCCGAAACAATGCACCGCTACTGGAAAGTCAGCCCATCACCAAAGCAGAACACGTACCCAACTTCCCCATTACCACCATCAAGCAGCAAATACAGCCAAAAGAAGCTCCCCAATTGTTGATCATCGAAGACAATTTAGATGTAGTTGAATACCTCAATAGTTGCCTGGAAACGGATTATCGGTTGGAATATGCTTATAATGGGCGTACGGGCATCGAAAAGGCTTTCGAATCCATTCCCGATATCATCATTTCCGACGTGATGATGCCCGAAAAAACGGGTCTTGAAGTAACCGACGCCTTAAAAAATGACGCCCGCACCAGCCACATCCCGATCGTATTATTGACGGCCAAAGTGGACATCGAAAGTCGAATTGCCGGCCTGCAAAGCGGAGCGGATGTTTATTTGGCCAAGCCCTTCCACCAACAAGAATTGATGGTCACTCTGGAAAACCTGTTGGACCTCCGGAGGAAATTGCAGACCAAGTACCAGGGAATGATCAACGAAGATTTCGTGGAAGATCTTGAAAATACAGTTGTGCCAACTGATCCCGAACAGCTCTTCCTGCAAAAACTGAACGAAGCAATAGAAGCACAGATCGACCGGCCTGAACTATCCGCCGAGGAAGTCGCCAAATCCATCGGCGTTAGTCGGTCCAACCTCTACCGAAAATTATCGGCGCTCACCGGAATGTCTTTTAACATTTACCTGCGGACCATCCGCCTGAACAAGGCCAAAGTACTCCTCAAAGACGGTTCTTTGAACATTTCCGAAGTTGCTTACCAGGTCGGATTTGCCAATCACAGCTATTTCAGCAAACATTTTTCCAAACAATTCGGCCAATCTCCCTCTCAAATGCGTGAAAAACTGGTCAAATAATTCAAAAACAGAGAACTTTTTAATCACTGATTATCAAATACTTATGTTCAAAATGAGACAATAGTTTCATTGATTGAGACAATAAGAACAGCCCTTGCGACAATGGGCACAACCTTTGACATTATAGCTACAAAGCCTAATCTCACCACCTTCTATATTTGTGGCAAGAAATAAACAACCATACCCTATCTAAAGTGGCCAAATAAAAATGCTTTCACTGGTTTCTTTGCCGGTCTGATGCCACAAATCCAAACAAACGATACATCCGCTACGGAAGAAATTAGATTAATACATCATACGATTATGCACCTAAGCAGCACCCTATTGCATACGGTAAAACCGTACGTTTCGGAAGCCTTAATTGGTAAGAAATCTTTCGCAGATATCCTGGAGGTCGCCTCTTTTTTACCGGAAAAATTGACCACCTTCTTCGGCTTTGAATGCCCGCTGGGAAGCAGAGAACCCATCTCTGATTTCTTATTGCGCATATCCGCCAAGCCTTATGGCCGGGAGACCCTGGCCCGAAAGTACGCCAGGGAAGCCATTCCACAGCAATGGTATGTACACCCTGCCTGGCAAAAGGTGGAAGCTTTCACCCGTGCCTGGAGGGATCGTGGCTCAGCCCTCTACCTGGAAGCCGACGATATCTGGTTGGAATTCGACATCCACCAGAACAGGTCAGAAGCCATTCCGGTTCCGAGCTTCTTCTTCGGCCTTCCCGGTGCGAAAGAAAATGCGGCATCCCGCAAAAGTGCGGGAGAAGTCATTAAAATTGGACTCGAATCCATTAGCGGGCGGCCCCTGAGACCTGCGACCCTTCATCTCATGGCCCGAATAGAAAATGCACTGCCTCAGGGCGCCCGCATTTTTCAAGTC
>JANQRV010000061.1 GCA_028284395.1 Saprospiraceae bacterium | reverse complement strand
TCGCCTTAATAGCGCTGCTATTAGGCTCCGGGCGATCCTTCCTGCCCGACTGATCGGTCAGGCGGGGATCAGGCAAAAAATCTCTATCCGAATGTCTATTCAAAATGTTCATACATAAACTCTAGTCCATTCAAAAAAATTCCTCCATTAGCAACGTTTCATCAGCGATCTATTTGAAATTCGATCACTTTCGAAAGGTCGACTTAATCTTTTGAACGACATTAAGTGGTATGTAAAAAGGCCTAAAGGAAGATAAACTTAACCGCAATGGGAAAAATGTCGGATGCACTTTTCGAACGGTTTTAAGAAAGTTCTTTCAATGCAATTTTTATCAACTCTTCAACCTTGCCAACATCCTGCTTGGATTTGGCGATCTTATTCAATGCTTTTTGAACGGTGATCTTGTTAAATCCAAGCGCTACTAAAGCTGATAACGCCTCTTCTTTCATAGTATTGTCCAAAACCTGCATTTGTGTTGGCGCCTCTCCACCATCTTTCAATATTTTATCTTTCAAATCCAGGATAATGCGTTTCGCTGTCTTGGCACCAATTCCTTTCACTTTGCTAAAAGTATTGGCGTCTTCGGCTAAAATAGCGCCTCTCACTTCCGACGGTGACAAAGTAGATAGTACGATCTGCGCGGTGGTTGCGCCAATACCCGAAACGGAGATCAGTTGAATAAAAGTTTTCCTTTCCAAATCTTCCGCAAAACCATATAAAGTATGGCTGTCTTCCTTAACCTGCAGATAAGTCAGGATCTTGACCGACTCTAGTTTTTCAATCTGTGTATAGGTAAATAAACTAATATTTACCTGGTAGCCGATACCACCTGCCTCCACTATGATATAGGTGGGAGTTTTGAAAGTAATCGCACCTTTTAAGTAACGGATCATAACACGATTTTGAAAAAGAAGAACGAAGGTACAAAAAATTGACTCGCTGATCTTTGCCGGCTTAAAAAAGCTTTAAGAACCGAGCTTGAACTTTAGCACTTCAAAATGGGAAACTATCAAAATTGTGATTTTCTATCTTTTGGTTATCTTCCAAAAACTAAAAACACACCATGATCAATCCCTTGGATTTAGCTTTTTCCAGCATTTCCGATTATTTGTCACAGGTCGATACGGCTCCCGTTTTTCCAACACCTGAAAATGTCGAAGAATTAAAAATATTCGAAGAGGACTTGCCGAATACTTCATCGGAAGGCGGATCCATTATACGATTAATGGACAACAAAGGAGCTCCAGCCACAGTAGCCAGTACCGGTGGGCGCTACTTCGGTTTTGTCACCGGTGGAAGCATGCCTCCGGTGTTGAGCGCATCATTGATTTCGACCACTTGGGATCAGAATGGAGCTCTGGAAGTCATGAGCCCGGTCGGTGCCCGTCTTGAAAGCGTAGCCAGCAACTGGCTCCTGGCGGCCCTTCATTTGCCATCGGGTGCAGGGGTGGGATTTGTGACGGGCGCCACCGTCGCCAATTTTGTCGCATTGGCTGCAGCCCGTCATGCTTTGTTAAAAAACCAGGGTTGGGATGTAGAATCAAAAGGACTATTTGGTGCCCCCGTCTTACAGGTTGTGGTGGGCGAAGAAGTGCACATTAGCTTATTAAAGGCCTTAGGCATGCTGGGTCTCGGAAGAGACCGGGTCGTCAAAGTACCAACCGATCGACAAGGGCGGATGAGGGCAGATGCATTGCCGAAGGTAGACGACAAAACCATTGTCTGTCTGCAGGCCGGCAATGTCAACACCGGAGCACTGGACCCCGCATTGATGATCGCTCAGCAAATAGAAGGCAGTGGAGCATGGGTTCATGTCGACGGTGCTTTTGGTTTGTGGGCCAGGGCTTCGGCCAACAAAAAGCATTTGGCAATAGGATATGACCTAGCAGACTCATGGGCCACAGATGCCCATAAGTGGCTAAACGTTCCCTATGACAGCGGGTTGGTTATTTGCAAAAACCCCGCACACCTCAAAGGGGCTATGTCGGCTACATCAGCGTCCTACCTGATGCCCGGCCAACAGAGCAACGGCTGCGACCATACCCCCGAAATGTCTCGCAAAGCGCGAGGGATCGAAGTTTGGGCTGCACTAAAGCACCTGGGAAGATCAGGGTTGGCAGAACTCATCGACCGCAATTGTCGGTTTGCCGTTCAATTTGCAGAAGGACTGGCCAATGCCGGTTACGAAGTCCTCAATGACGTTGTATTGAATCAAGTACTCGTCAAGTTTGGCAATGCCGACACCACTTTGAAAGTCGTTAAAGCCATTCAGGATGATGGTACATGCTGGTGTGGTAGCACGGTATGGCAGGGGCACACTGCAATGAGGATCAGCGTATCCTCCTGGCGGACAACCCAAGATGATGTCGAGAAGAGTCTCGCCGCCATGATTCGTATTGCACAGCAGTATTCTTAAAGGGCCCTTATTTTTCCTACAAAAAAGAAATTAATTTGTGAAAACAGTTTGTTTTTCCTACATTTAGGAAAGATATTTCTGATCAATGAAGGATACTGAGCAACATAATCCCCCCAAATGGCCCGATCAATTCCTACGGTGGTTTTGTCGACCCGACCTCCTGGAACACATTATGGGAGATCTACAGGAAACCTTCGCGGACAACCTATCTGCATATGGTTTACAAAAAGCTCGAAGGCTCCATACCTGGGAAGTCATTCGGCTGTTCCGCCCCGGCATTATCAGAAAATTCGCGTTTTTTCAAGACCATCAAATTTTTGCTTTCATGTTCAGAAACTATCTTAAAGTCACCATTAGAAGTTTTTGGAGGAACCGTTATTATGCCTCGCTCAACACTTTTGGCTTGGCCATTGGATTCGCGGCTTTCATCCTCTTATTCATTTATGGCCAACACCAGAGCAATTACGATGGATTCCATCAGAAGGCCGATCGAATTTATCGCATCACCTACAGTCTAAAGGGAAAGGACTATGATGTGGACTGGGCCCGACTCCATGCTGATTTCATCAATACGTTGCCGGAAAGAATGCCTGAAGTGGAAGAGTTGATCCGTTTTCAGAATCACGAAAAAAAGTTCGTACGGATCGGCGAGGACAAATTTCGACCTGCCCATGCCTACGTGACTGATGCCGAAGTGTTTTCCGTTTTCGATTTTCCCTTTGTAAATGGCGATCCGGCTTCCGCTTTGAAAAAACCGGGATCAGTGGTTTTGACCAAGCGTTTAGCAGAGAAGTTCTTCGATAGAGGACCGGCTCTGGGGCAGACCATCCATGTGACGGGAAGCTGGACACCGGAGGAAGTCCCCTATCAGGTCACCGGAGTCATTGATGATGTACCATCCAATACCCATCTACCAGTTGATATGTTCTTTTCTTTTAAGGAAGAAGCAGAGCGGACGGGCTGGGCGTACGTTTATATTTTGCTGAAAGAAGGCGCCAAGATTGAAACCCTCAAAGCCAAATTCCCCGATTTCATTGCCGAGTATACAAATGAGAACAGTATTGTAAAGGTCGATTTTGGTTTCCAGGCTTTGCAAGACATTCATTTACACTCCAAATTGGCTCGTGAAATCAAACCCAATGGCAATGCTTTGTACGTTAAGGTTTTTTTCTACATCGGCATCTTTATCTTGCTGGTAGCAATGATCAATTTCATCAATTTGAGCAGCGCATTATCTCTGAATCGCACCAAGGAAATTAGTGTTCGCAGGATCCTGGGGGCCAACAGCGGTCAAAACCTGTTCTTTGCGCTGACCGAATCCGTTAGTTACAATTTCTTAGCATTGATCCTGGGGGTTGGAATCGCCATTTTGGCATTTCCCTATTTCAAAAGCATTACGGGAGCAGAACTGATTTGTTCTCCGACCCTAGCCATATTGGGATTGATTTTCCTGGCCATTGTTTGTGGTGTCCTTTCCGGATTGTATCCCGGTTGGATACTGAACACAAGTTCGGACGGCGTCCAACGAAAAGGGGCATCCATTCAAGTCCGCAGGGTATTGGTTGGCATTCAATTGACGACCGCAATCCTATTGATCGGTAGTGCGCTGGTGGCCTACCATCAATTTCAGTATCTGCGATTTAAAAAACTCGGGCTCGAACAAGAGAAGATTTTGGCCATCCCCAGTGTTCCGGATGAAGTGACCGGTAGATACAAGGTATTCAAGGATCGACTTTTATCCGAGCAGGGAGTCCAGCAAGTAGCGGCGTGCAACCAAGTTCCCTCCGAAGAAATTCGTGATTCCGGCCCGGTTTTCCTGGAAGGCGCCATGGAAGACCCACGTCAAGCACCGCTAATGGACATGCAAGCCATGGATGCCGACTTCGTTGATATGATGGACATCGAAATGCTGGCCGGCAACCTCCCGAAGGATCATTTGCGATGGAAACCGGTTCCAGAACTGACTACAGACTTTACAGTCGT
>JANQRV010000124.1 GCA_028284395.1 Saprospiraceae bacterium | reverse complement strand
CCATTTTGATCGAACGCCAATGACCGGGTTGGTCTATTGGTCCGTGCTGCAATGGGGATGTTCTTAAATTTAAAATCTTGCCCACGACCGCGATAGCTCCCCCTAAAAAGCCCAAAACGAGTGGCCAGCCACATATTGCCCTCCAAATCTTCAGCGATATCATAGATCGTTAATGGCTTTTCTTCCAATTCGATGGGCAGTCGTATGACTCGATAAGGGCTATCCCGATTATTTCCCGGTTCAATCACATTGACACCATCATGTGTACCAACCCATACTCTGCCTTTGCTATCGGTCAGCAAACTGATGATGTGATCATGAGATATGCTCTCCTCGTCGGTAGGGTCGTATCGAAACGCCCTAAATTTTTCTGAAAGAGGATCGTAAAGGTTGAGCCCTGATCCCGTAGTCCCGACCCAAAGATTTCCAAAAGCGTCTTCAGTTAGCGCAAAGATCAGGTTGGAATTGATGGATGCCTCATCGCCCGGCGTGGGTTTGAAAATGGTGAAGCTATATCCGTCATATCGGTTTAAGCCGTCATCGGTCCCAAACCACATAAAGCCATGGCTATCCTGAAAAATGCAATTAACTACATTTTCCGACAACCCATCATCGGAAGTAATGTGTTCAAACCTTGCTTGATAAAGCTGTGACAGCAACCTTACCTGAATGCCCATAAACAATAGCAGGATGGTTAGCATTCGTTGTGTCGAACATTTCATCTAACTAAGTTCGCAATTTTTTTACTCGCCCTTGCCACAAATGTTTAATAGAATGGAACAAATGCTTTTTTGTTCTTTCATTCAGTAATGGCAGTCGGAGAAAGTCGTCGTAGGGAGTGACAAAACTGTGCTTTCACAAGTCTGGTCATACTGGAAAAGCGTAGCGGTAACATCTTTGTTTTAGGACCTCGAAATATCCAGCGCATCTCAAAGGTGAACCAAAGCCTTGATGACACCGGCCTTAGGATCGGTCCATTTTTCGAAATGCTCCAGCATTTCATCAAAATGAACACGATGAGTTACAAATTCTTCCACGGGGAATTCTCCTGATTTTAGGACTTTAACAACGGCTTGAAAATCCTCCATTGTCGCATTCCTGCTGCAGAGTAGGCTCGTTTCTTTAGCATGGATGGCGGGATGGGTAAAGGTCAACGCTCCTTTCGACAAACCGACGAGGACATAGGTACCTCCGTGGGCCATATATTCAACGCCGGATTCCAAAGCTTTTTTATTGCCCGAAGCATCGAAAACGGTAGTAGCCAGATCACCATTGGTAATTTTAGTAAGGGTCTCCAAAGGAGTCTGTCGGGCATTGATTGTATGGTCCACCCCCATTTTTTCACGGGCAAATTGAAGTCTTTGCGGTACTACGTCTACAGCTATCACCCGTGCACCCCGAAGTTTTGCCAACTTCATAATTCCCAGACCGATTGGTCCACAACCGACGACGACAACAGTTTCTCCTTGCTCCAGATCTGCCCGACGCAGCGCATGTGCGGCAATTGCCAATGGCTCGATGATGGCGATCGCATCGTACTTTAATCCTTCAATTGAAAGTACGTTGTTGACGGGGACTGCGATCCGTTCTTGCATACCACCATCAATGTGTACCCCCAATACTTGGATGTTTCGACAACAATTGGTCTTCCCTTTTCGGCAGGCAATGCATTTACCACAGCTCAAATACGGCAAGATGGCCACTTTTTCTCCCACGGAGATCCCATTCACCGCTTTTCCTACTTGCAAAACGAGTGCTCCCAATTCATGACCAAGGATCCTGGGATATCGAAAAAAAGCCTGATTACCTTGAAAGGCATGCAAATCAGTTCCGCAAATTCCAATATTTTTGATTTCAACCAGGACTTCCTGTTCACCGCAAATCGGTTCCTCTTTTTCCAGCAACTCAAATCTTCCCGGCTTCTGACAAACGATGTATTTCATGGATCAGTTGATATTATTACCCGTATACAAAATTAGATCTTAACCATTTTAGCGGCGTAAATCTATGGCAAGCAGCTTAAAAATTGTCGTCCGACATGGGGATCAAGACATATGAACTAGAAACAAAGACATTTGTTCTATCCCCATTGGGCAGATTATTCCATCTTGTAACCAGCTAATCCTCGTTCTTGCCATTAGTGGGTCGCTAACCTTCCTAACCAGCAGAAGAGATAGTCAAGTTTCATACATATACAAAATTGTTGATTTGATCGGATCAGAGCCGATGCGGTCAAATCTTTTTTGCTAGTCGAAACGACACTGGTCTACAAAAAATCATCAGACTTCCAATTGCCGCACCCGACACTCCCACCTCCAGGAAGAAGCAGTCATGTCGTCGAGGCTTCTTTTGGCCTGCCATCCCAATTCCTGATTGGCTAAATCAGTTGCGGCATAAACTTCAGGGACATCTCCTTCTCGCCTTCCTACAATCCGGAATGGTACTTTACAGCCACTCATCTTTTCAAATGATTGAATTACCTCCAACACGGAGCTTCCTTTTCCGGTCCCAAGATTAAACACTTCAAGACGTTTTTTCTGAGTCCCGGACAACAGCCGATTCAAAGCTTTGACATGAGCATCTGCCACGTCCATGACATGGATATAGTCACGAACAGCAGTCCCATCAGGTGTATCATAATCGCCTCCAAACACCAACAATTCTTCACGAAGGCCAGCCGCAGTTTGTGTGATATAGGGCAACAAGTTGTTTGGCACCCCAATTGGAAGCTCTCCAATTTCGACACTATCATGCGCCCCAATTGGATTGAAATAGCGAAGTGAAATGGCATGAAAACCTTCTTCTGAACGACCAAGATTTTGAATCATATCTTCGCAAACTTTCTTCGTATTTCCATAAGGCGATAAAGCCGGTTTCACCTCATTACTTTCTCTAATCGGCACAACATCAGGATCTCCATAAACTGTGCACGATGAAGAAAAAATCAGGTTAAAGATCCCATGTCGAGTCATCGATTCGAGCAGATTAACCATCGAAAACAAATTATTCCGATAGTACATCAACGGCTTTTTCATCGACTCGCCAACGGCTTTTAGTGCGGCAAAATGAATGACGGCGACAGCATCAGTTTGCGTTGCAAAAAATTCGGCTGTCCGAGTACTGTCTTGCATATCAAGCTCGAAAAAATCTGGTCGACTACCTGCAATCTTTTCTATCCCGTCCAGGACATCTAGACTCGAATTAATAAGATTGTCCACAATGACAACTTCGAAACCTTGTTCGAGCAAACTAACAACAGTGTGGGAACCGATAAAACCAGTCCCCCCGGTAACAATTACTTTTTTTCTTTCCATAGTGTAAATAAAAAATGGCAATGCCCTATAGTAACTGCATTGCCATGCTAAATTGACAGAATATATGAAACTTAATCTGTGTTCTCTGTTAATCTACAGCGATAAACGTATTCCCTACATTTATTTTATAAATGTAAAATAAACGCTTATTTTCGAGTATTGCAACTACTTTGTAAATATTCTGAATACAGATTCAACCGTTAGATTTACTTTTTGAAGTTAACCATTTAAGTGAGATAAGGAAGTTGTGATCTTTTGGTTGAGCGTCAAACCTTTCTGTAGTCAGACTCATTTTTGTGTTTATGTCAAGGGGAAGATCATCTTATGTAGGAGCCGTCCCGATTCTGGTCGCGGTAGACTGTATCATTTTGGGGTTCGACCACGAGGGCCTAAAGCTATTACTATTCCGGAGAAAAATCAAGCCCTATCAGGGGGAGTGGTCCACCATTGGAAGTTTCGTACGTCCCGAAGAAAGCGTAGAATCTGCAGCAGCCAGGGTTCTCGAAAGCCATACGGGTCTTGAAAATATTTTCATGGAACCATTAGGTCATTACGGAGCGGTCGATAGAGACCCGGGTGCGCGAGTCATCTCGCTGCCCTATTTTGCATTGATCCGTCTAGGCAAGGAAGAAATTAATACCACTCTGACCCACCAGGCAAATTGGTTTGACATCAATGCCATACCACCATTGATCCTCGACCACAATCAAATGGTTGCAGCAGCCTTAAAGGAGTTGCGGCGGAAAGCCAGATACCGCCCAATTGGATTTGAGCTCTTGCCGGAAAAATTTACCATCCCGCAATTGCAACAACTATACGAAACCATTTACAACAAAGCTCTTGACAATCGAAACTTTAGGAAGAAAATCCTCTCCATGAAAATTCTGGAAAGATTACCGGAAAAAGATAAATCTACTTCCCGCAAAGGCGCTTTCCTTTATTCATTTATACCAAAGCGATATGAGCAGATGGTTGAAAAGGGAGTCGATTTTGTCTTGTAACCCGCCATCGAGGGGCAAAGATGAAATTCCTTACATTTCATCCAGGAAGATGTTTTTTCATCACGCGTTATTCCAAATGGGTTAGTGCCCTCATCAGCTTTTTACCGTAAAACTATTGTTTAGGTTTCAAAGTCAGGGGCTTAAAATCATTTCATCGAACCAAAAGGTACAGTTGGCGTTCGTATTGTCGGTATCCGACATGATGCCGATCGCTGAAATTGGTTTCGGTTGACCACCAAAACACTTTTTGTAATCCTCCAGGAGGTTTCTCCTTTCCTCTTGCCACATTCCCGTTGGGGAATGCCGGTTTCGCAACACGAACATCTTTACGTTATCGGCGTAAGAATTGGGAAAAATCTCGTTCACCTCGGAATGTGAAGCCCAAACGTAACAAATGACCTGCAATTTCTTTCGATTCAACCAGGAGTATTCGCCGAAAGCCACATAAACTCGACCGACAAAATCATCACCAGATCTTTTCCGCTCCATCGTGTTGGTTAAGTGATCTTGCGTCTTCCATCGCCATGACAATTGAGTATTTGGCTTGGCCTCCAATTCTATGTCCCGCCAGAGGCCGGTAGCCGCATTTTTACTGACAATTTTTAAAACGCGGTTTTGCTTCTCCTTTACAACATTGAACTGATTGGGCTTTAACGTGAAGGAGCGCCGACGCCAATGCCCTCTCCAATCTTCTCCAAAGTCATCGAAAAGATGTACCGCACTTTGTGCATAAAGCAAACTGTTGCCCCCCAACAGAAAAGCAATGACCAGAAAATGGAAAACGCTCCGTTTCATGCAAAGAAGTTATCAAAGTAATTTCCAATGCCCATAGATTGTTGATGAGCTCATGTAATATCGAATGTTATTAACGGTCCATAAATGGTACGGTTCAAAACAGAAATATCCAATTGTCCACCAACTGTCAATTATTTCGGCCACCGCGTCTGAAAGATCGGCGTCCTATCCACCAATCAGCACATTGGGCGCCTCTACAACATTCGATCCTACGCGGGGAATGGGAGGTTATGACTATTGCTCCTGCATTTGTTGCTGAAAGGTAATAACAATAAACTCCGCCGGCCTCGTAACAGCAATCCTTATGCTTATCCGCATAATACCGTCGAGGATATCAACCGGTGTCATGGTAACACCTAGTCCTATATCTACGCCAAAAGCATCTTCGGGAGTTGGGCCGGCTAACCCACCACCTTGCCAAACATTTACGAGAAAATTGTGGATCAGCGCTTTGAGTTGCTGCCAGGTGAACGCCTCATTCGGTTGAAAAGAGTAAGCCGCTGCGGCGTTTTTTACAGACTGTTCAATGAATATAACGGTGCGCCGGACACTGATATAGCGCCAATCCCCACTGTTCCCATCTAGGGTGCGTGCTCCCCACACCAACACCCCTTTACCGGGAAAGGTGCGGATGGCATTGACGGCCTTGCCGTTCAAGGGCGCGTTCAAATCTTCTTGCTCGCCACCGGAAATATGGACCGCAACCCCAGCTACGCTGGCCATACCAACATTGGCCGGAGATTGCCAAACTCCAGTCCTATTGTCCACCATCGAATAAATACCGGCTATAGCTGCACTGGGCGGAAGTAAATTTAGGTTCTTGCGAATAACATTCATCAGTTGCTTATACACCGGACTAATAACTAGCAGGGTCTGATGTAAGTTCTTGATCTCAGCTGACTGAGCCACGGGATCGATATTTGGTATTTTTGAAAATTCTACCTTCATTAAAAGAGCCTTTTCCGGAGTAATTTTACCATCTAAGACATCAGCTCCCAGGCTTTTGTCCAACAAAGCCGTCAAAGAAAGCTTTGTCGGCACAGCTGCTGGAGCCGGAAAGTACTTAGCCATATAGGCAAGGGTAAATGCCTCACTCACGGCAGCATCCTTAAATGCCCCCACCTCATTCAAATCGCCAGCATCGATCGGGATCACATCTTCGGCCACTCCCAGGTTGCTGACATTTTCCAAAGTAACCTCATCCGAAGATACTGCTGTAGTATGCAACCAAGGGAAATAAGCGGCCCCCCACTGTAGAAAATTGGTCCCAACTCCTTCCCGGAACCAGTCGATGTCCCGCTGCATCTCATAGTCCTCGTGTTCGTATTGCGACCGATCCATCCAAACGTCCAGAATGGCAAAACGATTTTTCATTTTCTCGCCGCAATGGGCCAACAGATCTCGGTAGATCCGGTAATTCTCGACAACAACCTCCTTTAAATCATCGGCGGTTTGCTCCACTTGGGTCATCATTGCCTCAGGAACCACCAACAATGTCGGCTCGAGTTCTCTCTCCAGAGGCGGCAAGCCCCTTCGAAGTACATCATGGTCTATCCGCTCCGCTTTGTAAGCAGGCAGAGCATCCACGCCATATTCCCCTACGGAAACAATGTAACAATCACTCCCACCATTGGCAAAGAACATTTTCATGTGTGAATGCAACATAAAATAATCGCTATCGAGCTTCAAGGCAAATGCTTCTTCCTTTGATGAATGTATCTCATAGGTTGTCTTAGCGGATCCACCAAAGTATAGCAGAAACTCCCCATAAGAACTAATCTTTGTCGGTTGCAAATGTAGTGATTGATTGTTCCGCATGGCTTTCTCCGTATAGCCAATAAAAGCGGGAACGGAGGTAGATATTGGAACGATGGAATTGGGAAATGCACTTTTCTCCTCGATGTATACGCCTGGTTTTTGGATTTTCTTTGCCATAAGTTGCTGTGGTTACTTTTGTTTCTGTAACTCCTGTGGTTGCTATGGATGCTATAACAACCCTAACTTTTATATACATCAAAATCTCCAAAGAACAGCTTTTCCGCCCCTTCTTTTTCGAACAATTTGTAACTATCTAAAAAAAAGAAGGTATCCCTTGCAACGATCCCATGTAACCGCAGTCTTCTTTAAAACACTCTACCATGTTTCGAAACTTCCTTAAAATTGCCCTTCGCAGTAGCTGGAAAAACAAGTTGACCACCTTCATCAATGTTTTTAGCCTTTCTTTCGGCATTGCTGCCTGCTTATTAATTTATTTGTTTATTCGTGACGAACGCAGTTTTGATGCCTTTCACCAACAGCAGGAGCAGATTTATCGGTTGAATGAAGTGCAGAGTTTTCCGGGAACAAACACTCAGAATGTGGCATTATCCATGCCAGGCATGGGGCCCAATCTGCAAAAAGATTATCAGGAAGTAGTCGGATTCACCCGGTTCTGGGGGCGCGGTCAACAGCTTTGTGAACGGGATGATCAACGGTTTATGGTCGAACGAACGGTAGTGGTGGACAGTACTTTTCTCGAAATTTTTGATTTTGAACTGATAGCGGGCGATCGGCGTACCGCCTTAGATGAACCCAATTCC
>JANQRV010000038.1 GCA_028284395.1 Saprospiraceae bacterium | reverse complement strand
CGTTTGCTTCACTGAATCCTCGGATGAGTGTGGGACAGATGTTAATGGAACCGATGAAAGTATTCAAAATCGGCAAATCCAAACAAGAACGAAAGGAGAAAGCCATTCACCTTCTCCAAACGGTCGGCCTGGAGGAACGACACTTTTATCGGAATCCCAGGGCCTTTTCCGGTGGACAGCGGCAACGGATTGCCATTGCCCGGGCCTTGACACTCGAACCGAAATTTATCATCTGCGATGAGTCGGTCTCTTCCTTGGATGTATCGGTACAAGCACAAATCCTCAACTTGCTGTTGGACCTTCAGCAACAATTTGATCTTACTTACCTTTTTATTTCCCACGATTTGTCGGTGGTGCGCTACGTAAGTGACCGCATCATGGTTATGAAAGAAGGTGTCGTCGTGGAATCAGGGCCCACAGAATCGGTCTTCCATCAACCACAAACTGAGTATACAAAGAAGCTGCTGAGCGCTATTCCCGGGTGGTAAAAATCGATTTTTGTTAATAATTGTTAAAAAAAACACGATTTTTGCAACTAAAATGAAATTGACTGCGTCTTTGGTGTAGTTGTATTTCGATAAGACACGAACGTAAGTCTAAAAAATTAGCACGTTCAGCGAATAGACGCTATTTTACCTCTGTTAAAATTTTCTTAAATGAAAAAGCTGAGCACCCGTACATTACTAGTTGTTTTTCTAGCTTTGGCAAGCATCGGTTCTTATGCTTACCTCTACACTTTGGACGAAAGAAATATCAAAAGTAACGATACCGAATACATTGTTGATGACCAGTTGAATGGAAACGCTGATGGTCAGAATGATGCTAAGTTACCCGATCTAAAACTTTTGATGAAATTGATCGAGACGGGTCAGCGGTTTTTACCTGCTTCCTAGGATGAATTTTTCTTTTTCCAGTATCTAAGCAAACCGTATACACTCATATAGGCGGGATTTGCTTTGTCATAACTTCTTACTTCTTCGTCGCTGGCTCCACTTTTTCTCAATTCCTCTTCTACAAATAATTGAAATTCCGGAACAATTGCTTCCGCCGGTACGGCTTTATCAAAAAATGGCTTGATCCAGTTGGCCCATCTGACAAGGCGATCTTCCAAATCATCTAGAATATCGTTCGGGGAAAGATGCTTGCCAAAATGCGTCAGATAAATCTCCCGATAATTTCTACTGCGGAGCAGCGCAATGGATGCTCTCCAATCTTCGATGTTGATATCCGGAGGGGGACACGGAGGAATTACCAGATTGTCATCGATTTTTACACCGGCGACATCTCCACTAAACGCAATGTCTCCCATTTCCCAGGCGAGGTGATGCACCGCATGCCCAGGGGTATACAAGGCTTTTAAATGCGTATTTCCAACTTGAAATGCATCGTTGTGATCGGCAACGATCAGTTGATCCTTCGGAATTGGTTTTAAGGTACCCCACAATTCGTCCATTTTATCCTGATAAATTCTTTTGGCAGAATTCAGTAGTTTTTCCGGATTATGTAGGTGCTTCTCTCCAAATGGGTGGACGTAGATCCTCGCCCCTTTTTCCGCAAAAACCCAACTGGCACCAGCGTGATCCAGATGGATGTGAGAAATGAATACATGTTTGACGTCATCGGCTGAAAACCCGATGGCATTCAGCCCTTTTTCGAGCGTTGGAAAAGTAGAATGAGGTCCGGTTTCAATGATGATCGGCCCTTCACTGGTTTCTACTACATAAGATGCGATGGATTGTTTTTCCCCCTGAAATTCCAAATCTATGGTATGAATCATATCTTTCACAGTTATCGGGCGAAGTTAGGGAATTTAGCTCAGAAGTTGTCCCGAGGTGTCGAGCTCAAAAATTTAAAGACCTCTTCGGCTTCGTCGGCACTGAGACCATGTGCAACCATCGTTCGGCAGTTGGTCTTGGCTATCAACTGATCTTTGAAATAGGCAAAAGGAATGATGCCGCGTCCCGGTGCTACAAATTGCCCATTCGCGTCCCGGTCCTTGGCGTGCGCAATGAGGATGTTTGGTCCAAGTACGGCAAGGGCATCATCAATAATTCGTTTGATTTCTGCTGACGAAGCATATTCGAATAAGTTGGCGGGGTCGAGTACAACTTTTAATCTGGGACTCTGGAAAAAATTCAACAAACGGTTGGCTTTATCAATACTGTTAACAATATTGCCCAATTCCGGCTCAATGCCCAGTTGAATGCTGTAAAGCTCGGCAACTTCCAGTGCCTTTTCCATATGATCAAGCAGGATTTGCCACGATTCGATGGAATTGTTATCGGGATGAAAGGCCCATTTGTCTGTGGGGTCCCGACTGCCCGTGCAGAGGGTGACCAGTTTCGTCTGCAACGGGTCACAAAGCCTGGCGATAACGCTTAATTTCTTCAGTCCATCCTGCCGCAGGGTCGGGTCGGGATGACACATGTTATAGGTGGCAGAAATACCGCATACAGTCAGTCGATATTTTTGCAGGGCTCGTTGGATGTTTCGGATGATGGAGATGGGGACACTGTTCGGGAGAATGGGAAGGCCGGCACATGCCATGTTCCAATGGACAGTTTGAAAACCGGATTGAGCGATGTGACGACAGACTTCATCGACGTTGCGACCCGGAAATGTTCTTGCAAAGATGCCCACATCCATCATAAAGACCCCGATTTTACCTCGTCCAGGTATATTCGCCGCCCTTCAATTAGTGATCTTTTGATGGCGATCATTCCCCTGACCACATCAGTGCCGTGCTCCAAAGTAGTCGCGGTCGGGACAATCGACTTTTGAATGACATCTGCAAAATGCTCCAGCTGTCGGCGATAAGAAAATCCATCTGCTCCCAGGGGCCGCAAATATTGTTGTTCGGATTCAAGGAAACATTCTACGTCGCTACTTTTATAAAACCAAGGGTTGTAGGTCTTGGCAAAGACACTTCCGTTTTCGCCGTAAACTTGGAAGCCTTCATGCCAATCGGCTCTGAGTTTGATGGTCAGATCCAGGTGCCCGAGGGCCCCGTTTTTGAACGCTACATCGATGAACCAGCAATAGATGTCGAATCGTTGCCGCAAGCTTGCCTGAAGCGCACCAATTTCACCACCTAAGAACAAGGCCGTATCGAGTAGGTGACTGCCGTGGGCCATCATATAGTATCTTTCCAGGTCTGATTTTACATGGAGTCCAGGTTTTTTGGTCAGGTTGCTGAGAATGGGTAGGGGCTGAACGTTGTCGGTGGCTGTATATCGATGGGTATTATCGGCATACCAAGCTTTCAAAGCTACGATTTCCCCCATTTTCTCTTGAATAAACTTTTGCGCATATTCGATTCCCGGGTCAAACCTTTTCATATGACCAACCTGAACGTATACTCCTTTCGCAGAAGCAGCTTGTCGCAATTCCTGGCATTCTTCAATGGAGTGACTGAGTGGTTTTTCGACCAATACGTGTTTGCCGGCAGCGACTGCTTTCAGGGATAATGGAACATGAAAGGGATCGGAAGTAGCAATAATTACGGCATCCAGCTCTTCGTCGGCCAACATTTCGTCGTACTTGGTAAAGGCCTTGGTGGGCTGCCAGATCGCCTGCATTCGATCCAACAGATCTTTGGCAACATCGCAGATGCTGTACAGTTCTACATTACTGGCCTTTTGGCAGGATTCAAAGTGAGCGAATTGAGCAATTGGGCCGCAGCCCAGGATGCCGACGTTTAGTTTTTTTTGAGGGGAGGAAGACATTCGTGCTTTAGTTTTTTCCAGTAGCTATCGGAGTCAGTAAAGTACTGTATCCATTGATAAAGTCTGCTGCCCTCATTCTCTTTCTGCCCTGCAATTGGACTTCCAATAGTTCGATGTTTCCCTCCTGCGTAGCAGCAAGCAGACAGCCTTCATGCAAAAAAATGGTGCCGGGGTCCCGAGAAGGGTCTGCGGTGCTTAAAGTGGTTCTGAGAATCTTTAACTTCTTTCCGGCAAGGGTGGTCCACGCCGCGGGATAAGGGCTTAACCCCCGAATGAAATTGTGAACTTCTTCGGACGTTTGGCAGAAGTCTATTTCACAAGATTCATGAAAGATCTTAGGAGCCTTCGTTGCTAAGGTATCGTCTTGCTTCAGAAGTTGGTAATCATCCGATTCAATCATTCGGACGGTTTTCAATACAACTTCCGCTCCCAGCATCATCATCCGATCGTGTACTTCGCCGGCGGTGTCATCCGGTCCGATCGGCAATTTTTCCTGTAGAATCATATCTCCGGTATCGATTTCCTGTTTTAAGAAGAAGGAGGTGACACCGGTTTCGGTTTCTCCTTTGATCACCGCCCAGTTAATCGGAGCTGCGCCGCGATATTTGGGAAGCAGCGATCCGTGTAGGTTGAAAGTGCCGTAGGCCGGTAATGCCCACACCGATTTCGGCAACATTCGGAAAGCGACCACAACTTGTAGATTGGGCTTTAATGCTGCGAGGGAGGCAAGAAACTCTTCGTTTTTCAGATTCTTGGGTTGAAGCACCGGAATGTTTTTGGCCAAGGCATATTTTTTGACGGGAGATTCCAGTAACTTTTTCTTACCGCGCCCACCAAATTTGTCGGTAGTAGTAATGACGCCCACTACGTTGTATCCATTTTCAACCAGTATAGAAAGAGAAGGGACGGCAAAATCGGGGGTGCCCATAAAGACAATTCTCAGATCCTTCATACATCGCGATGTTTATTTGTGCAAATATAGAAAAAGTGGCCACCAAAGGCGGCCACCGAAGTCAATCATATTGTAGTTAGTAACCCTACTTCATAACAACCATTTTCCTGGTTGCAGTGAAGTTGGGGGTCTCGAGTGTATAATAGAGGACTCCTGATTGTGAGAGTTCTCCGTACTCAATGGTTATTTCGTTAATGCCACTTTGGAAGTGGTCCTTTCGTTCGTATAGGTTCCGGCCTGCACCGTCGAACACCCGTAGGGTCGCCGATTGTGCCGTTGGAAGCCGGAATCGAATCTTCGTTTCTTCCGAAAATGGATTGGGTGTATTTTGATTTAAGTAATATCCGGTTGCTGCTGCCGACTCATCGATGAACAGAAGATCCACATCCATCAACTCTCCTTCTTGGTTGACCGAAAGAGGGTAGGCTTCGGCAGTCGTAACCCTGGAGGTAATCGATAATGCTTCTTTAATCGAAAGATCGCGGTTTGCCCGAAGATGAAGCGAAAACAGGAAGGTCTCTTCTTTCGCTGCTTCACGTGTAGCGAGCTGATCCCAGCTGACGGTAATCAGGCCGTCTTCCACAAATCTGAATCCGAAGTTTTCTTCCTTCAGCAGTCCGTATCCCGTGCGGACCAGTTGCACATTTGGATCCAATCTCAAAGTAAACTGCATGCCCTCGATCGCGTTGAGGTCGTTGCTATTGAACGGTATGTCCGTCACTTCCCCGGCTTTGAGCACTTTGTGATCCGTCACGAGATTAAAAGTACCACTGATGGTGCGTGGATTTACTGCTAGGTCGTTGGCTTTGACATCTCCGGATACGTCTCCGATCTTAATGCCGACAAAACTGCTGTTTAGCTGCCCCGAAGGTAGGTTGTTGAAGTCCATTTTTTCCGGAAAAGCTTCTTTCCATGGATTGCCCGGATCTGGAAATACATACGCCGCATCCACAAATCGCCAGCTGGTGTTGTTGGTAAAAGAGGATTCGACACCCAAGACGATCTTCCGGATCCGGATCAGATCCAATGTCGTAATGGAGCTGGAGTTGTTGACATCCGCCGCAATCATTTTGTAGGGGGATTCCAATTCGCCAACCCCCAAAATGTGTTTGGTTATGGTGATGAGATCGAAAGTAGAAACACCATTGCTGATGTCGTCGTCTTTCTTGGGTTGTACGGTATAATTGAATCCCGCAAAAAGGTTGAGAAAGTGAAAGAGGCCATCCTCCTTGGTACTATATGCCAAGTCACTGTCTCCGTTCAAGTCCATCTGGACACCAAATACGGGGTTGTCGTTTTCCGTGGTAATGATACCGTTGATCGATGCGACATTCCCAGCGGCAATGGCACCTTCACACAGCTGGCCAGGATCTTCCACGACAACCGCTACTTCGCAACGATCACCGTTTCCGGCAGCATCCCAGGCATAGACGTAGGCATGAAGAAATTTGCGATCCTGACAATTCAGTACAAGGCTGGTTGCCCCGGGATGGGCAATTTCATCTCCTCGGTCAATATCTGCCGAGCGGTGGATGGAAAAGGAGACCGGACCGCTGCAATCTTCTTCTACGCCCAATTCTTTTACGAAGTCTTCTGCCCAAACCGATAAAGCTGCATATCCTTGATCAGGAAGGTTGTCCCCATCTATGTCTACTGCAGATAAGCTCAGTGTCAATGCCGGAAAGCAGATGAGTGCCGGTGCCTTGGCATCATAGATTTCGAAAGGAATGGTTGCTGAATCGGTATTCCCGCATCCGTCGCTAACCTGTATGATAATTTCGTGTTCGCCGACCGGGAAAGTACCGGTTAGTGCATAGGTCCTGATGAATTCGCCAATGGGGTCGTCTTCTTCAATGTGGAAATTAAAATCCTTGGCTTCAGCCGTCAACGTACCATTGATCATCAGCCGGACCGGCGACAAACCATAATATTCGTCTGCGTAAAGAGTAATGTTGGCCACACGGACATCTTCCGGACTACATTCCTCCATAACTTCCACTGTCAATGCTGCATCGCCAAAACACTTGAAGAGACTCTCGGACCCCGCGATGGGGTTGTCGTAGGACGGAAATGCATCTGGTTCGCCAAAAGTGATTTCCGGTGCAATTTCGTCTTTGACCTTCAGTATTTGCGTGTACTGATAAAATCCATTGATGTAGGCTTCTTTACGCCAGTAACCACTGTTCTCTTCCGGAATATAGTCGTCAAATACGCAATTGGCATCGACGTAGGTAATACCGGTAAATATCCCTTTGTGATCTTCTTCCCCGTTGAAGTGGACGTAAACGTCTTCATCACCCGGTAAGCCGTCGCCGTCTTCATCCCGGCTGATAACAAATGGCTGCAATTCGAAATCTTCTGCAAAAACGGATTCGCCTTCTTCCAGGTCGACATCGAATTGGCACCAGTTAATGACCCGATAGGTCCGCAAAACCTTGAAGCAACCTTCGTTACCGTTGTTGACATCAAAACGCTCGTCGTTGATGCTGACGGCCAATAGATCACAAGAAGTAGTCGTAATATCGAGAATGGTCGTATCCAGTGCCGTTTTGCACGCGACCTGTTCGTCCTTAGGGAAACGGATGCAGTAGTCATGCCGACGCTTCAATGTAATGGTTTGGTAACACTCGTTTTGTGAGATATTGCCAAATTGATCGACTACCTCAAAGTATCTGCGAATCTCTCCATAGCCACATTTGACGTCAAATATCGCCTCGCTCATGATGATTTCCGCATTGCAATTGTCGGTAAAAAAGGCGGAAGTACTGTTTTTCTTTTCCAAGTCCTCAAACCAATTGGCCAATTCCTGTTGTTGTCCGGATGCCAATTCGTTCCACTTGACCAGCCCTTCCGGCAAATTCACGTCGACCGGAGTCTCGTCACAGAATAAACTTAGGTCGCGTGGAGCGAAACAGGTCGGGGCTAATTTATCCTGTACGAGCACCCGCATCATGCAGCTATTGCTGTTGTCTTCACCTACTTCCCGGTAAATTCCGTCGCCATCGCCGTCGTCCCAGACTTGCAGACTGATGGTCACGGTTTGGTTGACATCGGCACAAGTGAAATCGGCATATGGGTGCCAGGGGGTCCAGTAACCGGTTACTGCGCTGAATGGGTCCTGATCCGCAATCAGGTCTTCCAGTAGAAAGTCTTCGGTTCCGTTGATGTATTCTTCAACATGCTCGATCGGTACAAATCTGCGTACCTCACGGTATACCTCGCTCGAACAATTGTCGGCACTGCTTTCATCGACATCTTCGGCGTGTACTCTGGTAAATCCGTACTGGTCGAGACCATTGGTAAGACCCTGGGCAATAGAAATTGTCAAATCGTCGTCGCATTTGGCGATGGGGGCCACATCATCCACAATTTTAAAGGGGATTAATTCGGAGAAACCGACGTTCCCACATTTGTCCTCTACGCGGTACTTGAAGAAGAACTGCCCTCTTGGCAAACTAGCAACGATGACGCGATTCGTTTCAAATAAATGACTATTTACGTCTTCCATAATGGTGGCATTGGGAAATAGTATCGTATCTTTTTCACCGGTCTCCACTCCCAGGAAAACTTTGTTGTCTTCTTTCCAGATTTCAGTTGTCCAAATGTAGGCACATTCTCCCTTTACGATGGGGGCGGGAACCTCAAAACTGGCTTCACAATTAAAGGGGCCAATGGAGAATGCTTGCGCTTCTGCCGGTACTTTTACCGTTGGCGTATTGCTGTCTTTCAGGTATACATTTTGTTCGTAGATAATCTTATTGGTGTTGCCATTTCCGAGTGTTGGTAAAGGGCAAGTTCCCAATGCATTGGGTTCCAGAGCCAACATGGTCCAGTCTTGGAAGTCATTGTTGCACCAGTCTTTAATGGTCCAGGTGCGACTGATCTTGAAGCCGCAATCGTTCGCCAAATCGAAAACGAGGTCCTCTTTTGCTGCAGTCAGATGGCAAGCGTGTTCGTCGATCGGTAGTCTTTCTCCCAGACCATTGCGGTAATGTGGGAAGGACTCGATCAATTGTGGTTCCACTTCCGTTGATACTCCGTATTCACAAACATCCAATGTGATCTCACAATCCGGAAGCAATAACGTTGGTCTTGTGAAATAGATCAATTGAGTAGCGGAACCCTCATTACCGGCTCCATCTTCAAATACAAAAGTGCGCTTGATTAGATCGGTAACGGGATGGCCTCCAACTACCAGGATGTCTCCGTGGTCATCCCGAACGTAATGGCAACCGCCTTCTTCCAACACATCATAGACGGAAGCTAATTTGGTAGAACTGCAATTGTCGGTGGCAGACGCAATTCCAGTATAGTAAACATAGGAAGTGTCTTTCCAGGATGCTTCAACGTTGTAGATGTCATCCAGGTCGGAGCAGGCAAAGAGATTACAGTCGGCGTCGGCTAGACTGCCGGCAGTGAGATGAAGCGCTACGCCATCGTTTTCACACAATGCTGCATCCAGAGAGAATGGTTCATAAATATAGAATGGCTCTTCCGTTCCGACTTGGTTGCCGTAGTGATCGTATTTCGGACTATCGGA
>JANQRV010000028.1 GCA_028284395.1 Saprospiraceae bacterium | reverse complement strand
ACGCCTGAGGTTATCGATTATTTGTTTTCCAACCTGATTCCGAAGTATCCCGAGATTGAATTTGGGGCGCATCTACATACGACACCAACGAAGTGGCACGAAAAAGTCGATGCAGCTTACAAAGCGGGCTGTCGACGTTTTGATGGCGCGGTGCAGGGCTTTGGCGGCTGCCCTATGGCCAAGGATGAGCTTACGGGAAATATGCCCACTGAAAAAATGTTGTCGTACTTCACCACAGAAAAAGCGGATACAGGTGTCAACTGGATGGTTTTTGAGGCCGCTTATAATAAGGCTACTGAGCTTTTTTCGGTTTACCATTAAAAAGAAAGGCATCTTAAAAAAGATGCCTCACACTTAAAACTAATTAAAGGGAAACTAGTATCGTAATTCCAGACCAGCATAAATTCCGAAGGGATGTCCTGGACGCAGACCTGCGGGCACCCTTGCCACTGCATAGCTCTCATCCAAAACGTTGATCATATTGGCGGTCAGGGCTATATGGTCCGTGAATCTGTAACGTCCACCCAAATCCAAGATAAAATTTGAAGGGACAAGTTCGTTGGCTGGAATAGTTCCTCTGCCTGCTTCGGTTCTAAACTCTCCATTGTATTTACCGCTCAGATTAATATCGAATTTATCATGCTCTAAAGATAATGTCGCATTGAACTGATGTTTCGCGATATAGGGCAGTTCGTCGCCTGCAGTAACCTCTCCCCATAGGTCATCTTCACTGCCAAAACTGTTTAAGAATTCTGTATCCGTGAGTGTATAACCGAAGGTTAAAGGCATTTGTAAGTTTTCGCTGCTGGACAGAAAGTTGTAGTTCAGCAACACCTCAATTCCTTGTACCCTTACTTCACCGGCGTTAAACTGATCTAAGGAACCAGTACCCCCTGTGGCGGCGAGGTCACTGCCAAGTAGATTGCTATAATCATTATAAAAACCTACAATTTCTCCAGTGATTCCTCCAAAGGAAAAGCGGCTACCAAGCTCGTAGTTTACACTTTCCTCTGCGTCTTCACCAGGCTGGTTGCTTGGAGGTGAAAACCCTTTGTGCACTCCACCAAATACTGACAGATTTTGAAAGTTGTAATTGAATCCAATACCGGGAATGAATACATCAACTTTATTCTCTCTTTCAGCAAGATCGATACCCGTCCTATCCACGTCGTTGTTCCCATAATTTCTTCTTCGTAGCGTAATATTCTCGTAACGAAGTCCTGGGGTCAGGGTAAGATTTTTATACTTGAACTTGTACATGGCATAGCTTGAGAAAGCCCTCGCATCGCTTACGCGGTTTGCATTGGTGCCAGGAATTCCTGCATTCACCAGTTGCATAACCCCATCGACCATGGCATAATCATCAATCCATTGAAAACGGTCTTCCTCGTCGAAGTGATAACGTAGACCTACCTCTATGTCATGAAATGTATTTTCACCAGTCCAGTGATAGTCAAACTTCGTTTGTACCCCAGCAGCGTAATAGTTCCTATTGTTGGCTCTTGCGTTGAGCGTATCATCCGTTCCGCTGTTCACATCTCCCGTTACCAAATCAATATATGATGCGAAAGCATCAGGGTCGTTGAAAATACTTCCAATGCCTTCACGTTCACCTCCAACGGTAACAAAATCAACTTTATACCAATTACGGCTAAAATCATTGTAATAACCAGTAGTAGTAATTCTAAAGTAATCACTGAATTTCAATGTGTGCGTACCCATAAATTGAAAGTGTTCCGTAGTCATTTCATCCTCTTGAGATCCAGCATAACGACGAAACGGAGTGGCGTCGAAATCTTCTTGGGTAAGCCCTAAATAGGTTTCATCGGAGTTTTCATCCGAATATTGGAATTTCACCTCGAACTCTTGCCCCAATTTTGCCTCTGGGTTGGTATTCACCTTGAATTTGGCAACAAGGTCGTTTTTGTCGAATCCTGTGTCGGCGCCATTGTCCAAATCCTTAAAGCCGTTGGAACTGTAGTTAAGGTATTCCACAGAATAACCAAAGTTTTTACGACTGTCTCCAAGTTGCGCGTGAACACGCCCACTTTGAAAACTACCGTAACTGCTGTTAACGAAGATGCCAAACTTGTCTGGAACCTCGGTCGAAATCATATTGATTGCCCCTCCGGTCGTGTAAGGCCCATACTGCACCTGACTGCTCCCTTTCAAAATTTCCACCGCTTGCATACGGGCAATGGTAGGAAAATAATAGGCAGACGGGGCACTGTAGGGTGCCGGAGCGATGAGCACGCCATCTTCCATGACAGTGATTTTGGCGCTTCGCTCTGGAGAGGTACCTCTAAGACTTATGTTTGGACGTAGTCCAAAACCATCTTCTTCGTAAATGTTCACACCGGGAACATTCCGTAATGTTCTGTTGACATCGGTGTAGTTGAATTTTTTGATTTCTTCGGATGAAAGGTAATAGGCGGATCCGGTTCTATTTTTAGCGACAAATTTACTGCCGAAAATAACCTTGGCCGATAAAACTACCTCGTTCAGTTTAATCAGTGAAGAATCGTTTGCTTTGGGTTTTTGTTGTGCGGTTAGGATTGCTGCACAGAAAAAAAGGAAAATAGATGTGCGTTTAAACATTTTATTTAGACTGATTTAAAATAGCTAATTATAACAGGGGCAAATGTACTATGGTCCGTTGTAAAAACAAAGCTTATTTAGAACAAATAAAAATAAATTAACGTGAGGGATTTGTACTCAGTCCTTTACGTTTGGAAATTGTTGGATTTTCGTGTTAGAGAACCTAAGTTGATGGATAAATTCATCACAAAAAGAAAGCGGCCGAATCCAATAGCCGCTTTCCAAACCTACTAACTCCTGAGAACACTTAGGAATTAGTTTTCTATAAATCGGTAGTCAATATCCTTATAGGATAAGAATCGCAAGGTATTCATTTCCAAATTAAGGAGCTCCATCAGCTCATAAACCTCTTGACGGCTTACTAAGATCACAAGATATTTGTTCCCAATGGAAATGGGGATTTTGCGTAGACTTAGGGTGGAGGACAGTGTCTCTTCCCAATATTCAAAATCCAATGCATTGAGATGGGATTTAAAAACCTCCAGTTCCCACTCATAAAACTCAAAACAGAGATTGTTGTAGACCAATTGAAATAACTTGCTTTTATTGCAAAAGGTTAGAACCCCATTTTTCGATTGTTTCAATAGCTTTACAGATGGACACATAAACAATAGCATTTATCATGTAAAGATAAATTAATTTAAAATAAGTCTAAATAAAAATAATGTTAATGGTAAATGCTTTCCGCGTGAGATGAAACTTGAATCAAAATGTGGTATATTTGCACGCAATTAATTCGTAATTGCAATGGAAGCCCACCTTAACAAAATTATTGGCGAAGGACTCACTTATGACGATGTGCTCCTTGTGCCCGGATACTCCGAAGTACTGCCCCGCGAAGTCAATATCCAAACGAAGTTTACAAGAAACATTTCCATTAACGTACCTATCGTTTCTGCAGCGATGGACACTGTTACCGAATCCCAAATGGCCATAGCCATGGCTCGGGAGGGAGGTATTGGAGTGCTTCACAAGAACATGACCATTGAGCAGCAGGCCATTAAGGTGCGGAAGGTAAAACGTGCTGAAAGTGGTATGATTATGGATCCCGTTACGCTTCCGTTGGATTCTTTTGTGAAGGACGCAAAAGCCAATATGCGTGAACACAGCATTGGAGGTATCCCTATTGTTGATGCGGATAAAAAACTGCAGGGGATTGTAACCAATCGTGATCTTCGGTTCGAGAAAAACAATGACCGCCCGATTACAGAGGTCATGACTTCCGAAAACCTGGTCACCGTTGGCGAAGGTACTTCTTTGGCAGAAGCTGAGGTTATTTTGCAGGAAAACAAGATCGAAAAACTTCCCGTGGTCAATGGAGAAAATACGCTGGTAGGGCTAATTACATTTAGGGACATCACCAAACTGACCCAAAAACCCATTGCCAACAAGGATCAATACGGTCGACTTCGTGTGGCGGCCGCCATTGGGGTAACCCCTGATGCAGTACATCGAGCAGGTGCTCTCGTGGATTCAGGGGTGGATGCCATTGTGATCGATACAGCACATGGGCACACCAAAGGTGTGGTGGGGATATTGAAGGAAGTGAAAAGAGCTTTTCCGAAGTTGGATGTTATCGTAGGCAACATTGCCA
>JANQRV010000026.1 GCA_028284395.1 Saprospiraceae bacterium | reverse complement strand
TTGCTTAGTAATAAGATGCGGCTGGAAAAAATGAGACCGGCTAACCTGACGGAAGTCATTGCAAAGACCTGTCAATATTTTGCCATCGGTATTGATGAGCCGGAAAAGACCATTCCGGCTATTATCGACAGTTTGAAAGATAACCGTGGGGAAGTGGAATTGGCCAACTTGCAGATTTATCTCGACAAGTTGTACCGAAATAGAATGAGGGCCATGCCGGAAGGAGAAATGCGGTTCGATGCTCAACTAGTCGAAAGAACGAAAAACATCGAAGACGTTCTGACTGACTTCCTGGAGGAGCAGGTGAATAGCTTAGAGAATGAACTTCGACAAAAAAATGTGGAACTGCAGGGAATCCCGATGGATATCTTGCTAACACTAATTACCGAAGACGGCACTAAACGAATGTCTACTACCAAAGAGATTAAAGAAAATTTGCAGTTGCGCAAGGGCATTGACCCCGACATCATAACTTATTGTCTCGATCGTTTTGTTGAATTGCGGTTAATAAAAATCCTGGGAACGGAAAAATCATGAGTGACAACAAGAACCTTAAAATAGAACTGTATCATGATTCTTTGGCTAAGCGGATCTTTGAGAAGGCTTCCCGCCAGGAGAAAATGCGCTTGCAGTTGGAACGCATGATTAAAGATCGCTTCAACATTTTTCAATCGCAGAAGAATGTGTTTCTAAGTAAGGAAGAACTCGCTCTGATCGGCAATTATGTGGAGGAATCCACTTTGGAGGACGACCAGGTCAGATTTGTGCAGACTAGCCGCGAACGCATTGAGAGAAAGGCACAGGAAGAGGTAGAGCAGTTGCGAAAACAAAATGAATTGTTGGAGAGAAAGCGAGTGTTGCAACGGAGGCTCAATTGGTTCCTCGTAGTTTTTATACTTGCCTTACTGGTTCTGGGAGGGTTATCCGCCTGGTCATACTTTTATGGGAAGCGGGTTTATGCGGATAGTCTCTTCAGTCTTGCGAAATTGCATAAATGGGAGAAAAATGAGAAGTTAGCCATTGATCAATTAACAGAAGTACTGCGGGTAAGTCGGTTATTTTGGTGGTCGCCGATTGGGGATCGCTTGAATTTGGAGGCACGTCGTCGCCGTTTGGAAAATTATAGCCAGTGGCGGAAATCCAAAAGCAATCTGGACAGTCTAGATTTTAATTCTTCTAACTTGATCTATAACCCAGATTTTCGACAATACGTTTATTTGATGGAAAACGAGATTGAAGATCTGACGGATCTAATTAACTTGGTAGACGATGATGAGCGGAAGAGTTATTATCATTTTCGACGGGGCGATCTGTTAGCAAGTCTGTATTTTAGAATGGGGACGGCAGACCAAATAGCTAATCTGATCAATACTTCGAAACCAGGCCACGCTGATTTTCCACTTGATCCGGAGAAATTCTTTTATCAAATTTCTGATTTTGCGGAAGGTGCAGAGGGCGATTTTGTGCAGGGGTTAAAATTGTCAGAATCGTTTGGGAATGTTGATGCCGATTCAATTTCTTCAACAAGTGCTCCCAAAATCAATCGGGAAGTATTTTTGGATACTTTGGCCATTCTTTACCTTGGTCGAGGAGATTCTATTGGCTTTAACAACTTTATTGATCAATTCATCAATGAGCCTAAGGACGAAGAGATCTTGATCGGTGATTTGATTTGGTCGGCAGATTACTTTAGTAAAAACCGGAGTTTTAGTCTGGCGGTCAAAACGGTACAGCGATTGATCGAACTTGTACCCGACTTGGAAAAACCGGAATTCTACGGTTATCTGGCGGATATTTACGAAAACGTAGAAGAGTATGAAGAAGCAATTTCCGCCGTCGAAAAGGCCCGGGATCTTACCGTAGCTCAGGGAAGGGATGCAAGTTACTACGAAAAGAAAATTCAGCACTTGAGAGGATTGGAAAACCCCGGTTTATTGAGTGGAGCAGGAGAGCTTCTTTTCGAAGAATTCAGATCGGATAATGAAACATTGGTTCGGGTGTCGGGATATGGGGAGACATTGGAGTTGACAAAAGCCAAAAAAGGTTATTATACATTTGGAGATTATAAGATACAGCCATTCCTGGAGGAATATAGATCTTTTTTGCTCGATTCGATGAAGATGGATACGTCGGTTCTGTCCGTTTTGGAATCTGTGGTTCACAATGAGGGAAATGCCAACACTGTATTGACGACCGGATCGCATGCTCTTTCATTCGGCATTTATTTCTGGCCACTTGGCCTCAAGTCGAAAAAAGGTGCATTGCCAGCTCTTCTAAGGCGATTTAAAATGCGGTTTCCGGCCCAATTTGATCAATATTTTGGTTCGTTGGGGGTGGATATTTCCAATGATACGGATGCTAGGTCGGGTTATTTAGAACTCAACGGCAAGAAAATCAGATCGGCAATACTAAAAGAACAGTTCCGCACTCCGCAGTGGGCCTTTCATTTTTGGCGAGCCGGCAATACCCCAGAAATGTTTGCTACACAGTTACTGCATGCCATCGACGGCCTACAAAACTTTTATTATGGTGGAAAGGAGATTTACGGCAACAGCCTCTCCCAGATTATTACATCGGAATACGGCGTAGCCTTACTATTGGATAACTATAGATACCGGCCCGGTTACGTCCGAGATTGCCTCAAGGAAGCCATGGATCAAACTGGATTATTGGATCCCGGTGGCTGGACCTCGCAAGAAGAGCAAATGGTGTTGGAAACCTACGTCAAGAACCGACCAAGTTTTGGTAAATATCCAATGGAGGACGCCTTGTATCGAGCCAAGATGACACAAAGTTTCTTGGATCGCGGCATCCTATCGGCAGAAAGAGGTTCTTTTCAACACAAACGTTGATCAAATGCATGTCAATCAATTTGAAGAATTAGTTGATCCTTACGTTTTAGAGCGTGGGGCATATTATTTCGAGCAAGGGAATGTTATCGGAGTCTTGCAATTAGAGTTGAGAGAATTCAGTGGGCAAGTGACGGGAATGGAGGATTACACCGTCTTGTTGAGATTTGATGCCAGTGGGGAACTACTGGTTCATCATTGTACGTGCCCTTATAGGAATAGTCCCGTTTGCAAGCACAAAGCGGCAGTTCTATATTACATTCGTCATCATAAATTGTTGGAACAGCCACCCTCTGAAGACGAAGTTTACCATTCAATCAAATCCGAACTAAAAGGCTACAGCGCCAAAGAATTACGGCAGTTACTTCTTGACCGAATCAAAATGGATCGAGCTTTCAAAGAGGCAATAGCATGGGAATTAGGACTAATCGGGTGATTGGATTATTTGTCGTAAACGATTGGAGCAGTGCTGACTGGTCTGTACCAATTCAATTAATTGATTCACCACCTTTTCCTCTTCTACTAGTGACCTGGTTTGCACTTCTTTCTGGTCCAATAATTCAGGATGTTCCAAAAGCAATCCTTCTGCTTCCAACACCAGCATGTTTCTTTGGGTTTGACCCATTTTTTGGAATGACTTTTTGCGATTGAAGAATAAATTGAAGGCTTCTACAATGCCATGCCAGGTGCTCTCACACGCTGGTGTAAGGTCGGTATCACTTATTTCAGGGACCTCTACATTTAGAGCTTCTTTGGCCTTTAGTATGCCGTTGCCGAAGTAGGTATCCCAATATTCAAAAGAGTATTTTTGTGCGGTTTGAAATAAGGCCTTTCTTACCGCTTCTACCTGTTTCCATGTTCCCGTATAGCCCTTCTCATCCAAGGTCTTCCTATTCTTGACAATCCACAATGCCGCGGCAGCCGCAACCTGAGGCGTAGCTGAAGAGGTTCCACCTCCGCTTTTTTTAATGGGACGTTCCGAATCGTCAACCAGCCAAGGGACATTTGGAGTATAGGCGGCTATTGCGTATTTCATCGCTTTAGTGGGGCCCCAATTTCCCTGCATGAAGTCCGTACTGAGTAACCCTCTGTTTTTTGCTACATTTCCAAACTCCATCTGGGCATCGAAATCATAAGGAAGGTCATTAGAACACACGCCGCAGGCGGCAATGACTCTAGTGAATCGCGCTGGATAAATGACGGTGGGCGGGCCGATTCTGGCAATTCCCTGGGTAATGAAATTGCCGGCAGCCGTTACGACTGTTATGCCTGCTTCATAAGCCTTGTTGATCACTTTGGCCATCCGCCGGCTGGGCTTACCTCCCATCGACATGGTAACTACTTCACAGCCCAAACGAATGGCTTCCTCTAATGCCTCCGTAAAGTTTTCGGTATTGAAGATCATAACGCTGTCTGCGACTCGCATTGGAATAACCGTTGCAAAGGGAATGGCACCAATAAAACCAATATCCTCGTTATCGGTATACCTAGAGTCGATCTTCCAACCTGCCAAAATACCGAGCGTTCCCGTCCCATGTCCTTGTTGCTCCATGCCTCCTTTTTCGAGGTCGATGGCTTTCGGGTTACTTTCTTTTTCACTATCAATGAAATTGCGGGATAAATCCATGCGGATGCCCTTGTTAGGTTTCAAGGCAGGATGATCAGGAGAAATACCGGTATCTAAGTGGGCAATTTTGATCTGGCCTTCAATCTCACCGCACTTGATCATTTCCCAGACGGCATCCCGGGCTGTTCCAAGTTGAGAATGATCATCATCGAGGTGCCAACCCAAGGGCAGTTCTTTACCGGTTGTGATGGGAGGCCATTGTCCCATATAGTCGAATCCAGCTCCAGCAGCTCTGGAATTGACGTCTTGGTGTTCCGAAACGGGAAAGTTGTCAAAGTGAAGCGGTTCAATTTCCACGTTGAGGCCTAGTTCATCGGCCTTTTCCGCCATCAGATAGATGTCGTCCCATATCGTTCCACTATCGATAGGGGGCACATGAACAACACAGCGTTTGCCAATTGGAATTTGTTTAAATTGAATTTTTTGGGTCCGAAGTGGACATATAGCTCCAATTTGCTGAGCAGTGACAGCATCGTCCAGCGTTTCTAAGACAATACTCCAGATTTTTTGCCCGAAATTCATCAATTGAGGATTATGAATACAAGTTTGTAAAAATGCTGAAGGGAGCATTAAAAATATTAAAAAAATGGCAGAGGACGCAATTAAAAGTTTTCAATGAAAAATTCTAACTTAGAGCTAATCAATTCAAAACTACAAAACTATAGAAATGAATAGACGGAAAGCGATTAAACAAGCTGCCTTGGGCACTGCCGGACTATCTTTGATACCCCAACTGTCATGTGCTTCGGAAAATGGTGTAGTGGACGAAAGAAATACCTCCGACGCCTTGAAGGGAAATATTAATCATTCGGTCTGCCGCTGGTGCTATAATAAAATTCCATTGGAAGAACTCTGTGAGGGCGCAAAAGATATTGGTATCCAATCCATTGAGATCACAAACCCCGATGACTGGAAAGTCATGCAAAAATACGGCTTGACTTCTGCCATGGGGACCCATAAAGAAGCGAGTCTTACCAAAGGCTTTAATCACACAGAGTATCACGACGCATTGCTTCCAAAATACATCAAACTCATTGATCAAGCAGCGGATAGCGGAGTGAAAAACATCATTGTTTTTTCTGGTAACCGGGCTGGAATCAGCGAGGAGGCCGGGTTGGAAAATTGTGCGGTTGGCCTTGACAAGATCGTTAAACACGCTGAGAAAAAGAATGTGATGGTTGCGATGGAGTTGTTGAACAGTAAGGTTAATCACAAGGATTACCAATGTGATCGGACGCCTTGGGGGGCAGCTTTGGTTGATAAAATCGGATCTCCCAATTTCAAGTTGTTGTACGATATCTATCACATGCAAATCATGGAAGGAGACATCATAGCAACGATCCGCCAGTACAAAGACTACATTGCCCACTATCATACCGGCGGGGTTCCAGGGCGGAATGAAATCAATGAAACGCAGGAGCTCAATTACCCCGCAATTATGAAAGCGATTGTCGATACTGGGTATACTGGTTTCGTAGGCCAGGAGTACATTCCAACCTGGGATGACCAATTGGCTGCCTTAAAACAGGGGGTAATGATATGCGACATCTAGGATAAACCCTGTATTATATGCTCATAAAGCAATTACTGTGGCCAGTGGTGGTATTGGTCTTTTTGACCGGAAGTTGCCAACAATCTCAGACCGCTCCTATTTCTAATTCTCCCAATTTTATCATCATATTCGCTGATGATTTGGGCTATGGAGACCTCAGCTGTTACGGGCACCCCAATATTCATACTCCTAGGATTGACCAGATGGCAAGAGAGGGCATTCGGATGACCAATTGGCATTCTGCCGCTCCGGTCTGTACCCCTTCCAGAGCATCTCTAATGACCGGACGCTATCCAATACGGGTAGGTATGCCAGGTAATCAGGGGCCCGACTCTGAGGGAGGTCTTTCTGATCGAGAGCGGACTTTGGCTCAGGCCCTCAAAACTAAGGGCTATAAGACCGCTGCTATAGGAAAATGGCATTTGGGGTCTACCGCCGGTTTTTTTCCTACGGATAAAGGGTTTGATGAATATTTTGGATTGTTGTACAGCAACGATATGATACCACCGTGGGTGAATACAGAACGGCCCTTGCATCTGTATCGCAATGATCAACCGACGGAAGAATACCCGGTCGATCAGACGACCCTTACCAAGAGGTATACTGAAGAAGCCATCCGTTTTATCCGGACAAACAAAGAGTCTCCATTTTTTATTTATTTGCCGCATTCGATGCCACACTTACCTATTTATGCCTCTAAAGCTTTTGTTGGTAAATCTCAAGGAGGTGATTACGGCGATGTTATTGAGGAGATCGATGCCGGTGTAGGACAGATTCTTGATGTTCTAAAGAAAGAAGGGCTCGATCAAAATACATTGGTCGTATTTACCAGCGATAATGGCCCGTGGCGGAATCTGCCTCCTAGAATGTATGAAAGCGATCCCGTAGAAAAGTGGCATGTTGGGACCACAGGGCCATTCAGAGGTGCCAAAGCTACTACTTATGAGGGGGGCTTTCGTGTGCCGGGCATTATGAGATGGCCAGGAAAAATTCCTCCCGGACAAGTAAACTTTGATTTGGTTACGACGATGGACGTCCATGCCACCATTCTGGAACTGGCGAAAATAGAAGCACCGGAACTTCCGCTAGACGGAAAAAACATTTGGCCACTGATGACAGAAAATAAAAGCTCCCCGCACGATTACTTTTTTTATTTTCTGGGACGCAATTTACAAGGGGTAAGAGATAGTATTTGGAAGTTACGCATTGCTCCTCCCGCAGATAATTGGCTTTCCCCGGAATTGCAGACGGGCGAAGAACCCATTAGAATGGAACTTTTTGATTTGATTAATGATCCATATGAACAGTTTGATGTCGCTACACAGCATCCGGAAACGGTAGTACGTCTGAAAAACAAAATGGAAGAAATGGCCAAAGAAACTGGAGCAAAGCTGGCGATATTTGATGTGTCTTCATATGATTTTGAACGATAATCTTGCTCGATGAAAAGAAGAAATTTTCTTGCAAATTCTGTTGCACTTTCCATTGGCGGAAGTGCCTTAGCCCTACCTAAAGCACTGGCGAATATGAACCTATCAAGACAGCGAAAATTTAAAATTTGTCTCAACCCATTTACCATTGCCGTACGGGTGGATCAACAACAATTACTAGAATTGGCGGATCGCTATGGCTATGAGGCGATCGTTGCTATTCCAGAAGAATTGGCAAAGATGGAAAGGCCAGCATTGCAAAACTTATTGGCTCAAATGAAAGAGAAAGGCATTTCTTGGGGAGCAGCCGGACTACCCGTCCAATTCCGTCAAAGCAACCAACAGTTCCGAGAGGATGTTGATAAATTGCCTGCGATGGCAAAAGCTTTGGAAAGTGCGGGAGTGACAAGAATGGGAACCTGGATAATGCCCACCCATAAAGAGTTAACCTATCTGGAGAATTTTCAGCAACATACCGATCGCCTAAAGATTATTGCGAATATTTTGGGTCACCATGGAATACACCTAGGACTTGAATACGTAGGTCCCAAGACCCTGATGGCGCGCGATAGATTTTCGTTTATACGGACTATGAAAGAGGCGAAAGCATTAATTAAGGCCATCGGGGAGGACAATGTCGGTTTCGTGCTCGATAGCTTTCATTGGTATTGTGCAGGAGAATCTAAGGCGGACATTCTGACCCTTGATGCAGGTGACTTGGTGACAGTTGATTTAAATGATGCTCGTCAGGGTTTCACTGCGGATGAACAGATCGACGGAAAACGAGAGTTGCCGGCAGCGACCGGAGTTATTGACATGAAGGCTTTTTTAGAGGCCTTGGTTCAAATTGGTTATGAAGGGCCGGTTCGGGCAGAACCCTTTAACCAACCTGTCAGAGACATGGAGGATGAAGCAGCAGTAAAAGCAACTTTTGACGCTATGAAGAAGGCCGTTGATCTTTTGGGATAATATTTAACGGTAACGAGATTCACTTGCCCACATATCTGGATTAGCTCCCAGCAAGTGCTTGAGCGGCGTGGTTAATTCGGTCAATTCTTCAAGTATTGAAGGGTCTACATTGATGGATGCTGCACGTACATTTTGTTCGACTTGTTGAGCATTCCTAGCTCCCACTAGGATACTTCCCACGGCTGGGCGACTGAGCAGCCATGCCATGCTAAGGTTGACCATCGGGATGCCGCTCTTTTGGGCGATTTCACGAATGGCATTCACGACCCGAAAGGTCTCCTGTTCCTGTCCTGCTTCTCCATGTCTGGTTAAAGGGCGATCCTTGGAAAAATGTCGGGTTCGGGCCCGGTCATCCGGAACTTCTTCTGCAGTACTAAATTTCCCGGCCAAAATGCCTTGCATTATCGGTGAATAACACAAGATCGGTATTTGTTCCTGTTGACATATGGGAAGTATGTTGTATTCAATGGCCCGCCAAATGAGGTTGTACGGAACTTGATTGGTACTGATTTCCGAACTGTGAAGGAGCGCATCCTTCATATCTTCCGGCCCAAAATTTGATACGCCAAAAGCGCGAATTTTTCCCTCCTGTTTGAGTTCGGTCAATGCTCTTATTGGTTCTTCTATAGGGACTTGCCAGTTTGGCCAATGTAATTGATACAGATCGATGTAGTCAGTATTCAAAATTCGGAGTCGTTCTTCACAATCTTTTTTAAGGCGGCTGTATTCAAAATCCTCCGGCAATGCTTTGGTGGCAATCACGATCTTATCCCGCACATCACCCAATGCCTTGGCAATCATGGCTTCAGATTTGCCATCTCCATACATTTTAGCGGTGTCAAAAAGAGTAATGCCAAGATCGAATGCGGCTCTTAGGGCTCGCTGAGAATCTTTTTCTTCTTGGTGACCCCAGTTGAAACCGCCAATGATTGCCCAGGCGCCAAATGCGATTCTGGTTGTCTCAATATCGGAGTGTGGTATTTTGAATTTTTCCATGCGAAGAGTATTTTGCAATTTGAACCTGAGTCAAAGAATTGGATATGACCGAGGAATTGTATCTATTTAGTGACGCGAGTCTCTTTTCTGAAATCAAGACGGGTTTCGGAGCTTATATCCTGATACCGAAAGACCAAATTTCGCAAAAAAAAGTATTTCAACTTCAGAATGAGATTCAGATTGCTCGATTTGATAACTTCGATTCCATTGTGCAACTGGAATTGGAAACCCTTTTATGGAGCTTGCAGGATACTAAAATCCAAGGGCAGTTGACAATCTTTACAGATTCACAAAATATTTCCAACTTGCCCGGAAGGCGGAACAAGCTTCAAGCCCGGGCTATGAAAAGTACTAAGACTGGTCAGCTTTTGAAAAATGCTGAGCAGTATGCCAGATTCTTTAACCTATTGGATCAGTTACAATTTTCTGTGGTAAAGGTAAAAGGCCACATGAAGAAAACAGAAAAAGGAGCAATAGACAATATCTTCTCCTTAGTAGACCGCGCTGCCCGAAAAGCGTTGCGAGCGTATCTTTCTAAGCAATGATATCTCTTGTTACTCGTCCATGCACATCAGTTAATCGGAAGTCTCTTCCCTGGAAATGATCGGTGAGATACTCCTTCATTGTTATGCATCGCATTGCGGTGGAAGCCGGTTGCGATGTACTGATCAGTAGTAGGGCTGCGAAGAAAATTGTTGGATGGTACACTGATCGATTCGGACGGACGAAAGCAACTTGGAGCAGAAATTCCTGACAACGCGATCAACTGGGGGCAAGAAAATGCGGTGACTCTAAAATTTTTGTTTGGATGCATCTGGTTGTCATTTACAGGTCAAGATCTGACAGGTATTACTTTATAGAACTAATAAAGTGTAAATATTTGGCGAAACTAAAGCGGGAAATATTATCTTGAATTCCCGATAAGATATTTGTGGAATTTCCATTTAATTCGAGAAAAAATGGTTGAGTTAGAAATTAAAGAAGCTTTGAAGAACTGGCAAACGATGATCAAGAAGTATACGGAGCCGGATTCTACGAAAGCCATCATCCAAATTCTAAATAGTTTTCTTCCCTTTATCGGTATCTGGGTACTTATGTATTTTAGCCTTCAATGGTCTTATTGGATAACACTGTTGCTGGCAGTAGTGAATGCTTTTTTCCTGGTTCGAGTATTTATCATTCAGCATGATTGTGGGCATTTGTCATTTTTGAAGTCTCGTCGCTGGAATCATACGATTGGTTTCATTTGTAGCCTCTTTAGTACATTGCCCTATCGCTACTGGGCGAAGATGCACAACTACCATCACGGACATACGGGCCAGTTTAAGCATCGAGATATGGGTGACATTAAGTTCCTATCGACTGATGAATACGGCGCTTTATCTGCATGGGGTAAATTTTGCTACCGGGTCTACCGGAATCCATTTATCTTATTCTGTATCGGACCAATTTTTTATCTTTTACTTTATAATCGGTTCTCATTTGTTAGTTGGGAAGGTTGGAAAAAAACAAGACAGGCACTCCGGCTGAACAATTTGGTTCTTCTGATAGTCTATCTCGGCATTGGTTACTTGGTAGGCTGGAAACAATTCCTATTAATACAATTACCTATTGTCTATCTTTTTACGATTATTGCCTTTTGGTTTTTTTACGTACAGCATCAACACGAAGAGAATTACAAGGCATTCAAGGATAACTGGGACCATCTTTTGGCATCTATCAGAGGGAGCAGTTATTATGATCTACCAAAGGTCTTTCATTGGCTATCCGGTAATATCGGTTTTCATCACATACATCACTTGAATTCGAAAATTCCGAATTATAACTTGGAGAAATGTGTGCGCGAAAATCCAATTCTAAGTAAATATGTTACGGCCATTACCTTTTGGGAAAGCCTTAAGTGTATGCGACATAAGTTATGGCATGAAGAAAGTCGCCGTATGATTTCATTCCGTGAATTTTCAAGAATGACTCAAATGGCTTAAAGATATCGGCTACAAATTGTTCTTTGAATAAGGAAACAACCTAATAGTTGTTTCCTTATTTCTTACTACCCACCGTAGATCATCGAAATATTTGTTCTCTAGGCAACGTTTAATCGACAACTCCACAATTACAACGTTGGTAAATCATTCTTGCCTCAGTTTCGGTATTTTCCATTAATGTCTTAAATCCAAGCACGATGAATTCTCGTTTACGGTTCTTCATGGTCAAGATGGCCTTATGTTTGCCCGTATTTCAATTTGCCCAGATCAGTCCTTTTATTCAAGTTGATCAATTTGGTTATCGACCACAATCAGCAAAAGTAGCAGTGCTGAGTGATCCTCAAATAGGTTATAACCGATCGCAAACTTACCAACCGGCGGGTAGTATTCAATTGAGAAATGCAACGACGGATGTGGTGGTTTATGAGTCGTCACCACTGCTGTGGAATGACGGCAACATGCATGACCAATCCGGCGATAAAGGATGGTGGTTTGATTTTTCAAGTATTCAGACACCAGGCTCTTATTTCGTCTATGATCCCCTTAATCAACAGCGTTCCGCAGTTTTTGAGATTGGAGAAAATGTCTATCAGGAAATTCTGAAAGCAGCTGGTAGAATGTATTACTACAATCGATGTGGTATAGAGAAAAAAGAAGATCATGCTGGGGAAGCCTGGTTTGATGAATCATCTTTTGATCATCCTTTGCAGGATAAGAATTGCCGATATGTCAATGACCGGGAAAATGAGTCCCTGGAAAAAGACCTGAGTGGAGGTTGGTTTGATGCCGGTGATTATAACAAGTATGTTACGTTTGCTCATTCGACAATTCACAACTTACTTTGGGCTTACCAGGAAAGTAGTAGTTCCTTTGATGATAATTGGAATATTCCGGAGTCCGGTAATGGCATACCTGATATTCTGGACGAAATAAAATGGGAATTAGATTGGCTTCTAAAGATGACTAATGAAGACGGCTCCGTTCACATTAAAATGGGAAGTATTGACTTTTCAGATAACTCTATGGCTCCGCCCAGTGCGAATACTGACCCCCGCTATTACGGCCCCATTTGTAGTTCGGCTGCAATTGCCGTAGTGAGCATGTTTGCTCATGCTGCAAAAGTTTTTGCCGACATACCGACCATGGAGAACTATTCTGAATTATTGAAACAGAAAGCAGTAGCAGCTTGGGAGCAGGTATTGCCGCAGTTGATCAATGGGGAATTGGATGAAGGCTGTGATGATGGAACTATAAAGGCGGGTGATGCAGACTGGGATACCACACTACAGCAGGAAAATGCGGTCACTGCGGCCATTCATCTTTTTGATCTGACCGGACTAGATGAATATGAGCAGTACATTATTACTAACCTGGAGCAAACAGAGCAAATCAGCACTGGATTTTGGGGGGCCTATAAGACGGCGCTTAATGATGCCCTGCTCTTGTATACTACGATTGCCGGAGCTGATGTCAACACGGTGCAAACGATAGTAGAGAGCGTCTTCAAGGAGGCCGACAATAACTGGAATGGATATTTTGGATTCAACGATCTTGATTTATATCGATCCTTCATGCCTGATTGGTCCTATCATTGGGGGAGCAATTCGCCCAAGGCCGGATACGGGGTGCTGAATATACAATTGGTAAAATACGGGATTATTCCAGAACGGGATCAGAGTTTTTGGTTGAAGGGTGAGGAGCAATTACACTACTTCCACGGAGTAAACCCCCTGGGCTTGGTCCTACTGTCCAATATGTATGATTTAGGGGGAGATCGCTGTGTCAACGAGATTTATCATACTTGGTTTGCTGACGGAACGCAGTGGGATCATGCGCTTAATTCTCCCAAAGGGCCTCCACCGGGCTATGTAACTGGTGGCCCCAATATGAGTTTCTCCGTTGCCGATCTTTCGCCTCCCTCCGGCCAGCCGATGCAAAAAAGTTATCTTGACTTTAATGATAACTGGCCTAACAATTCTTGGGAGATTTCGGAGCCGGCAATCTATTACCAGGCAAACTACATCCGATTATTAGCGGCTTTCTCAAACGCAAGAACGACAACGAGTACTACAGGGCAAAGCTTTCAAGAATCAACTTTCGAAATCGGTCCGAATCCGACCAATGGAATGTTGATTTTGAAAGGAAGTTTTCCGGGATTCGCTCTTCGGGTAATTAGTGCAGATGGGCGAATGGTGATTCCTTTCATTAAGCCTCCCGCAGAGCGCTGGAGAATTGATTTGACAAAAGAACCTTCAGGGCTATATTTATTGCAGTTGATGGATGATGCCGGCAATACGGTCCACTCAGAAAAAATTATCCGAAAATGAGAATTTCGCGGAGGTGCCTTGTTTCCCAAAAGAGTGACTTTGCTTGAGTAACACGTCAGAAAATAGGTTTGAAAAGATTATTTTTAAATCCTATTTCTTAAACATTCATAACACATTTAATTATGCGCTGGCAAGGTAGACAAAAGAGTCAAAATGTAGATGATAGAAGAGGGAGACGAAGAACTTCAATGGGTGGAAGACTCAGTATTGGAGCACTTATTATTGCTTTGATCGCTTTCTTTCTGGGAGGAGATCCATCTCAACTATTAAATTTACTACAGGAACAAGGAGGTGCTGCTACACAGGTGCAGACCCAACCAAGAAGTGAGCAAGAAGAAGCATTAGCGGATTTTGTGAAGGTTGTGTTACAGGATACTGAAGATGTTTGGAATCGAGTGTTTCGCGAACAGTTGGGAAGGGAGTACGACGAGCCAACGTTAGTGCTGTTTACAGATTCAGATCAATCTGCATGCGGTTTTGCTTCGGCGGCCAGCGGCCCTTTCTATTGCCCTGCAGATCGGCAGGTTTACATAGATTTGATCTTTTACCAGGAACTAGGACGACGCTTTGGTGCACCTGGTGATTTTGCAATGGCTTATGTCGTAGCACATGAAGTGGCTCACCACATTCAAAATCAATTGGGAATTTCAGGTCAAGTCAGCCGACAAAGAGGTCGGATTCCTCAAGCCGATTATAATGATTTATCAGTTCGTCTTGAATTGCAAGCGGATTTCCTAGCTGGTGTATGGGCACACCATGCGCAAAAAATGAAAAACATTCTGGAGGAAGGAGATATTGAAGAAGCCCTGAGGGCTGCACATGCAATCGGAGACGACAACATACAGAAACGATCACAAGGTTATGTAGTGCCAGAATCTTTCACGCACGGTACTTCAGAACAAAGAATGCGATGGTTTAAGAAAGGATTGACTACCGGCGATCTCAAACAAATGGATACATTTAATACCAGAAATCTTTAGATGGGTATTGTCGAAGGATAGTTGCCGGACATTATATAAGATGTCCGGCAACCTTCGACAACGTTTGAATGGGTAATAGGTGGTGTCTCTTTAACAATTCCGTATTGCATCCTGATAACTCCAGATGATCAAGAAGTAAAATGGCGGAACAGTCGACTAATATTTTTGCGCTGGGTTTTAGGTGCTAACTTCTTATGCGCCTGAAATCTATAAAGTAAACCTAAATGTTTTGCTTTTTTGGAGTAGCTCTTTCAGCAAATCATGGGCTAAAATTCGGAGTTTTTTCGGCTTTGCTTCTGGATATTTCTGTTTTTTTTCTTCACTTTTTCGGCATTGGACACAAAAATTCCTGGATTTTTTTTGCATAAATTGACATTCGTGGAACCTAAGTATTTAACTATCAGTCTGTTTTCGAATTGCACTGGGAGAGGCGCCATAAGTCTGTTGAAAAGTTCGAGAAAAGTAGTTTGGATCACTGAATCCAATTTCATAGGCTATCTCTGAAATGTTTAAATCGGTTGATTCCAACAGTTCCTTTGCCTTTTGTAACCGCGTAGATCTGATAAACTGTACCGGTGTTTTTCCCGTCAGTGCTTTCAGTTTTCGATAGACTTGCGAATGACTGAGGTTAACGGCTTGACAAAGATCGAGAATGGCCAAATCGGGTTGGTCAATTTTTCTCTCAACTTCCTGTCGGAGGGTTTTAAGAAATTGATCTTCCAGATTCTGATGGTTAGTGGATACCGTTTCTGTGGCCGGTACACTTTTGTTCAGTTCTCCACCGTATTTTTTTTGTATCTGCTTTCTCAACAATGTGAGCTGTTCCAGTCGAATATTGAGTTCTTCTTTGTTAAAGGGCTTGACTAGATATGCATCCGCTCCTACCTTTAGACCTTTCAAGCGTTCTTCTTCCGTTGCCTTTGCCGTGAGAAGAATGATGGGAATGTGGCTGGTTCTTTGGTCTGTTTTAAGGGTTCTTGTCACGTCATATCCGTCTCTTTTAGGCATCATGACATCACTGATTACAATATCTGGAATGACTTCCAATGCTTTTTCAATTCCCTCTTGTCCATCATAAGTGGTAATGACCCGGAAGTCCTTTTCAACACAAGTTTGCAGGTATTTCGCCACGTCGCGATTGTCCTCTACGATTAAGAGCAATGGCAATTCCATGGCATTGAAATTGATCACGGGATTAATCTCCATGTCAGCTGCTAGAACTGGAAAAACTTTACTACCGGTTATTAAGGAAGAGGCATCGATTGGCTTTGCCTTTCGATTGACAGGAATGAGGACGATGAACTCAGAGCCGAGCCCCTCTTTACTTTTAACGCTGATATTGCCTCCCAACATCTCAATAAGTTCCTTGGTTAGTGCTAATCCTATTCCAGTTCCTTCCCCCTTGGAAATGGAAGAAGAGGGGTCAACTTGATAAAAACGATCGAAAATAAGGGATAATGCAGATTCCGGAATACCGATTCCCGTATCCTGGACTTTAACTTGCAGAAAGGTTTTGCCTTCAATATTCTTGCTGGTTGCATGCATGATCACCTTTCCTCCTTTGGGAGTGAACTTCAATGCATTTGAGAGGAGGTTGTAGACGATGTGTTGAGTCTTGTCTTCATCAAAGTCCATCATCAGCTGACTTACCTCGGAATAAAATACCAACCGAATAGACTTCTCCTCCGCCATAGAGTAAAAAGATTCGGTGAGATATTGGAGATAGGTGATGATGTCACCTTGTTTCCACTTAAACTCCATCTTCCCGGATTCTAACCGGGATAAGTCTAGCATTTCATTGATCAGTCGAAGTAAGTTTTTCCCGTTACGCCGAATGAGATCTCGTTCTTCCTCGAATCCGCCGATTCGATCAATCATGCCAAGAATAACTGTTAACGGCGTCCTAAATTCGTGAGTAATATTGGTATACAGTTGTGATTTAAACCGATCTAATTCTTCTAACCGCCTGGCTTCGGCATCTTTTTGCTGCTGAATGATTTTGCTTTTTTCCAGTTCGAAACTGGCTTGCTGTCTTTGTCTTTCAACTTCCCGCTGCCGGTAGGCAAGACCTAAAGAAAATACAATAATCTCAAGAATACTACCGGCTCGTAAGTAAAAAGAGCTGAATTCGATCGAACGAAATCGGTCAATCAACATCAGCACAATGCCGAGTCCCATAAAGATCATGCCAGCAATGATGAATTTACCTTTCCGATCTCCACTTAGATAAAGCGGAACGATAAAAGCAAATGAAATAGCGAGAAACAAGAAGGCGTATCCAATGGTACAATAGTCTGAAATTGAGAAGTTGAATTGAAAATTATACATCAGAAACAAATCGATCAGAGCTACCGGAATTGCGGCGTAGCTGGCAAACTTAAAGATCTTGTTCCAGATGGGATAAGACTTTCCCAAATCCAAAAAAGATCGCATGAAAGAAAAATAGGCAATCATGGCCAGATAGGTTACCAGTTTGAGGTAGGAGGCATTCTGTGGCTGTTGAATGAAGAGATAATTGCTGAGCCGGTCTGCTATGTCTCCGGTAGAATATCCATTGTAAATTAACAGAAAGAAAAGATAAGCTGAATAGTAGATGTAGGTGCGGTCTCTAGCATAGGAGAAGAGGAACAAGTTGTAAACAAGAATCATTAGAACGAAGCCAACGAAAATATCATTGGCCCTTTTGTGTTTTTTTCTTTCTTGCATCAAGTTATCCGGACCCATTAGCTTCAGTTCCAATTGGGGGCTAAGCCCAATCCGGTCGCATCTCACTCTTAAGTAAAAAGTCTTGGATTCACCCGGAAGCAAAGGGAGTCTGACGAAATTTCCCTTGGTAGTTGGGCTGTAGGTCCGTTCTGGAAGTGCCGTGAAAAAACCACTTTTCTGGATCAATGAAGCCGTGCCGTTTGATACTTCAAAAACCTCTATATCCGTCAGTGTTAGAGATAATTGTAGTATCCACTTGACGTAGTCATTCGGGTCGGTCAGTCGATTTTCCAGCTGTAACTTTAACCAGTATTCGCGTTGAGAATCATAAGGGCCTCTTTGATCGAGAATGCTTACGAAAGTTCCTTGCCGATCAGCTTCTAGTACTTGTTCGATCGCAAGGGGTTCCGATTCATTAACAAGAATTGACAGCGCATCATTCAACACGTAGATCGAGTCAGTCCGTTCGATCAAATAAACGGCTGATTGTCCCTTCACAAAGGAGAAAGAAAGTGCAAATACTATGATATAGCTTACGATGCCTCGCATGGTTGCGGTCTATCTTTTCAAAAGTATAATAGCTTTCAAATCGGGTTTTGAAGTCCTGTATGCGTAAGAGCCTGGTGTAGGTTAAAGAGATTATGGGTTTACCCCCAAATGTAGAGTTATTGCAAAACACTATGAAAATGTCCTAAATCTTAGTACTCATAGTGAGGGGTTACTAGGAGATTGGACCTCAAGTTAACAAACTTTTGAGAGATTCTTATGAATTGACAATTTCAAACATGTTTCTCGGTATTTTTATGCCGGCCTTTGTCAGGGCAAGGATACATTTATTCATAGCTTCCCGCTGGATGAGAAATACGGAGACTTCCGGGTCGAAAGTATTGATCCAAAAATAAACGGTGATATACAATTTGTGCTCCCCAAAGTTAGATACTGTCACATCCGGTGCTTTGGTCTCTTTCAAGATTCCATCAATCTGATGCATTTGCTGGAGGATTATTTCACAGGCTTTGGGAAGATCTGTAAAGTAGTCGACCCCAATGTTGAAGTCGAATCGACGGAAGCCGTCGATGGTATAGTTAAAGAGTGGATTCTTGAGGATCTGTCCGTTTGGGATGTATACGTCTTTTCCATCAAAAGTTTTGACATGAATTTCCCGCAAACTTAGACCCTGGACCTTGCCGACTATTCCTACGGTCTCAATCACGTCACCCACTTTAAATGGGCGGTTAAAGGCCAAAACAATACCAGCCAGAAAATTTTCTCCGATGTCGCGGAAGGCAAAACCGATGATGAATGCAGAGACCCCCGCCGTTGCTAAAATACTGGTAGCTGCTCCACCAAGGCCAATGGTTTTTAGAAATAGGAGCAAACCTAGAACGACAAAAAAGACTTTGCTTATTTGAGCGAGAAAACTGGCTAGCAAAGGGTCGTCAATACGATTAGTTAATCTATTTTTGATCAACCTTTTCGAGCGATTACCAATAAACCACAATGAGATTATAATTAAAACTCCAATTACTAGTTTGGGGAGAAAGATGACCAACTCATTGTAATTGTCCAGAAGGCTTTCCCAGATATCATTGAATAATTTTCCCACGGCTTATCAAGTGTTGAATTTTAAAAGCTATAGGCGGTAAGTTATTCAAAGTTTCTCTTTTGAGGCGGAAAATATTCCTCAGAACTTATTTTAACTTCTTTTGGAGCTTCAGTGCGTCTTTCGCATGGGAGTGATCGGGGTTATTTGCTATCTGTGAAAGTAGGTGACGCCCTTCTGCAATGGTTTTTTCCTGGGCTAAGTAGTTCAGAGCGATCAGCCATTCGGCCTGGTGACGCAAAAGCGCATGACTTGTTTCGTCTGCAGCTCTAGTTTTCAAGATTGGTATTGCTGCGTCGTAATTTTCACTGCGAAAATAGGATTCGATCAGGAGCATCTGAGCGCGATCCTGCTGGTCTGGCGATTTGATCGCCTCCAAAAGTGATATTGCTCTTCGGTAATCCTGATCTTGCATGGCCTTTCTGGCGGGGGCCAGTAAATCTTCTTCGGCACCTGATTCGATTTCTCGGTTGGAAGAGACGGTGGCTTCGAAAGAATGCTCAATCCATCTTTTGTCGTTAGAGGGATTCAAAATAAAAAAAGACCCCATAATTAAAGCAATGGAAGCTGCTGCTGCAAGTGCATAGCGCATGGAGCGAAAGCGAGAAGTTTTTTTTGATTCGAATTTTTGGGCCTTCCAGTCATCCAATTTGGATTTGAGGTCTGCTCGAGTTTCCAACTCCATCGCACGGTGTTCTAATTGGTGGAGCTTTAGCGCTTCTTTAAGAGCAATGTTTTCTGCTAAGTTCTGCTCAAAAGCCAGTTTTTCTACATCGGTCTGATGACCAAAGAGATAGTTTTCAATGGCATCAAATTCGCTACTTTCGGTACTCATGCTAGCGGTTTTAATTTTTGAAGTAAAGCAGGACTCGACTGGATCAGATCCCGGAGTTTCATTCGACAACGATGCACGGCTTTTTTAGCCTGTACCGCATTTTTTAAACCCCGGCGTTCAGCAATCTGTGCCATCGACATCCGAAGAAAATAGTAGCTTTTTAGTGCTTCTCGACATTTGCTGTCCAAACCATTTAGCAATTGCTCTAGTGTGCGATCCCTTTCGGATTCCCATTCCGAAGTTTCTACCAATTCCAATTGGTCATAAAACTGGGATTCAGGCATTTGCTCAGAGTCATTAAACTCAGGTTTGAGTATTACCCTATTGACCCGCCTAACTTTGTCCCTGATCATGTTATGGCAGATTCCCAATAAGAAGGTGGTTACCTTACTTTTACCCAGAAACGATCCCTTGCGGATTTTTTCATCCAGCATAATGATCGCTTCCTGGAGAATGTCATCCGGTTCGGCCTGGGTTAGATTGTACAATTTTGACCAAGCCTTTACTTTAGCATTGATCATTGGATTCATGTACAAGCTCTTAAGAGCGGCATTCCTCTCTTCCTCCTTTTGGCTTAATATTCCCTGCAAATGGTCCATCTGCTAGCTCGCATTTTGATTAGTCGGCCTAATTTATAAAAAATCCAGGACCAATGCACCAAGGGCGACTGTTCAAAACTAATGCCAGGAGTAAGCTACATTGACTTCAACACTGTGGCCGAGGTCCAGTCCCGTTGCTTGAAATGGAACGTTATAGCCAACACCAATGCGAAGCTTGTCATTGGTGTCACCAAGGATCGCCGGGAGCGGTTTATTGACTCCAAAATCAATAGCTAGGTGCTGGTTCGTCCCATATCCTGCACCTACCCAAAGAATTTCTCTGAAATATCCTCGTATTTGTAAATCGACACTTACGGGCAAATTATCTGCAAGGGAAAAATAATTGATACCGGGAGTATATTTCACCCAAAGCGATGGTTCTAGGATGAAATCGGCTGAAGGACATGATCTACACTTTTCACCACCTCCTAAAAAACCTCCTACTACAAAGTATAGATGAGGAATTTTCTCAGGAGTAAAACTTCCTTCCTCATTCAAGTTGTGTAAATCCAGAGTAAATAACTGAGGAACTGATATTCCAACATAATAATTTCGCCCACTCTGGTAAAATATTCCGGCACTGATATCAGAATAAACAGTGCCTCTAGCATCAATTGCTACCGGGTCATCCGGGTCCTTTAATTCCAATTGTTGTTGATCAATTCCATAACGAAGAACTCCTGCATTCAAACCTAAGTGAAGTCGGCGGGACCCATATCGGCCAAATCTTAGCGCATATCCATAATTGAAGTATCCTCCAAAAGTATTCAAGGTTCCGGATTGATCTCCAAAGAACTGGAAGCCCCATTTGAAATTTTCATCTCCGGCAGGTTTATGTTCGAAACCTGCGTAGTAGATTCGAGGTGCATCTTCTATTCCAATCCACTGTTGCCGGTATGACGCATGTAAAATAAAAGGATTGTTTTCTTCAAAAATGAAACTCTTATCTACTGCGGCTGGATTGACAAACGTCCAATTTTGTTGGAAAAAGTGAAAATAGGGTGTTTGTTGGGCAACCAGCAAGAAAGGTGATACCACAAAAATAATGAGTAGTAATTTTCTCGTCATATCCATGTTTTTTGGAATGTACCCGGGTTTCTTTACCGGCTGTCTTTCCTTATTCGCAGATAGGTGTCGGTTTTGTCGAATCAGTACCCAAGGACTGGACCGGAAATTAGTATTTGGTAATAACTACCCTACGGGTACCTCTGTGTCATCCGTCCCACTTATCGTTACAAACAACATCTTCTTAAAATATTTGTCTGCTAAAATAAATGGAAAATTGGCATCAATTTAATTTCCTTTGTTAATACCACAGAAAACCCATTTATTTTGCAGTAAGGTTCTTTTGACGTCCAATTTACACCTGAATTTGCAGAGAATACCTTGAAAAGCAAAAACGCTTGACGATCAAATCAAAGATGGATGATGGCTTAGTAGAACAACCTCAAATTCAAGAAATATGCACTGTTTTTACAATTGCTTGGTGATTATTCTAATTAATTTTTTGATGCTCTTTTCATCGGTGTTGCAAGGACATGCTACATCATCTGATTCCAAGGCGTCGGACTTAATTTGCGATCCAATTCGCGATTCCCTGGCACTAGTTGCCATCTACGATGCTTTGGGAGGCCCTGATTGGAATTATCCGTCCAGGGTTACCTACGATGATTTAGATGGGGGAGGTGTACGAAGAGTGCCCAATGCTGGTAATCCGTGGTTGGTTGGTCCAATGAGTAGCTGGCATGGGGTCGTTACAAATTTTAGTGGATGCGTAGAAGAACTCATACTTTGGTCTGGTAGTTATAATTCTGGAGACGGGATAGGCCTTACAGGACAATTACCGCCGGAGATAGGTGATTTGGAGTCCCTTCAAAAACTCGAAATGCCTCATAATGATATTTTTGGCGAAGTGCCATTGGAGATTGGACGCCTTTGGGATCTGCAAAGAATTTTGATGCAGTATAACGATCTATCCGGTATCTTGCCCTCTTCCGTCGGTAACCTGACACAGTTGAAACATATCGCTTTTCATTATAACGACCTGGCGGGGGCGTTTCCGGAGGAGGTAGGCAACCTTACAGAAGTTGAAATTTTCCACTTTAAGAACAATAACCTCTCGGGTTTTTTACCCTTTGGTTTATGCAATCTAACCAAAGTATTTAATCTGGATATTTCCGATAACTTTTTCTCCGGGGAGGTTCCTGGATGTTTTGTGGATTTGGGGAGACAATCCAGTAAAGGAGGTATTCAAGCACTTTGGATACAAAATAACTTGTTAGACAGGTTGCCTGATATGAGGGCATTAAGGCAGGCGTTTAATATCTTTGAAGTAGACCGAAATCGCCTCACATTTGATGATATTTTACCATCGATTTCAAAATTTTCGGTTTACGCTCCTCAAGATTCCTTCTATTCAGATACCGTTATTACGGTCTTCGAAGGGCAGGATTTGATAATTGACCTGGGCATTGATGAATCGATTCAATCTAATGAATACCAATGGTATTTGGATGGTGCCAAATTGGGGGATTCCTTCGCTGGAGATAATACTTTGACCCTGTTTAACGTCCAGCAAACAGACGCAGGTGATTACCACTGTGAAGTTACCAATCCCAATGCAAAATTACTGACACTTTATAGCCGGAGGATCAGGGTCGAAGTCTTGATCGAAGACCCACTCATAGTTTTTTGTCCCGATGTAGCGGATGGGGATGGGGACCCTGATCTCTTGACGATATTTGCGGATGGGGATGATTGCTTTTCGACGGCAATTGCACCGGACCCGGTCATTACCGGGGGTTGTCCCGACTACCGTGTTTTGAAGGAGGTGTTAAAAGATGGAGAGGTGTTGCGAAGTTCGGAAGAAGAATTGGGTTTTGTAGAAATACCGCCGGGCAGTTACCTTTTGCGCTATACGGTAACGGATCAGTGCGATGAGACGGTAACGATCACCTGCAATTTGCGATTGGTGGACGATACGCCTCCCACTGCGGTATGTGGTTTTGAAGTTAGTGTTGTGATCGATGAAACGGGAGTAGGTTCATTGGCCGGTTTTGAATTGGACGACGG
>JANQRV010000025.1 GCA_028284395.1 Saprospiraceae bacterium | reverse complement strand
TGGTTCCGAAATTGAGATTGGTGCCCGATGGAATCGCCAGACGGGGACTGATGGTTTCAAAAGTACCACTCATGCCTCTTTGACGGGAGCGATACAAATGGGTGTATCCAACGTAGACGGTTCGAGAATCCGTGGGGTCAAATAAAATCGGCGTATTCCAATTGGCTGTTTCCGTTCCTTGGGTATTTACGGTAATACCTCTAAAACTATTGCCGCCATTTTCCGAATAACCGATATTACCGAATTGAGATTCTGCAATGACAAAATTAGCATCGTTGGGATCAACCAGCACCCGAAAACCGTCTCCACCAAAGATCATGTCCCAGTCGTCGAGAGCGTCGGTTAGAGACCGAATGGTTCCATTGTCCTGTGTGCCACCAAATAACCTTTGCGGGTTTTGGAAGTCGACTTCACAGGTATAGAACTGGGTGATGGGCAAATTTCCTGACTTGAAATAAGTATCTCCACCATCCCGACTAACATAGACGCCACCATCATTGCCATTAACCATTAAATTGGGGGCCTGGGGATGAATGTAAAGGGCATGTTGATCTACGTGCACGCCTTGGAAAACGGGACCCCATGACAGGCCGCCCGTAACACTCTCGTGCATCCTGAGTGCTGTGACGTAGACTCGATTGGGTTGTTCCGGGTGCACGAATATTTTGCCGAACCACCACATAAAGGTGGTGGTACTAATGCCGGTGACAAACTGCCGGTCCCAGTTGTTGCCACCGTCTTCCGACTTGAAAATACCTTCGATCCTGCCATCCCGTTCAGCGTACACGGCGTATAAGACAGAGGGATCAGAAGGAGCAATTGCAATGCCGATCCGGCCCTTGGACGCGGCATCATTGGGCAGGCCATAGCTCAATTCATTCCAGGTGTCACCACCATCACTGGAGCGGAATATCCCGGAGCCGGCTCCGCCGTATTTACGTCTTTCAGGCCGACGAATACGTTCCCAGGTAGCGGCGTATATGATGGACGGATTTTCCGGGTGCAGAGCGAGGTCGATTGCTCCGGTGGAATCATTGACAAAAAGAATCTTTTCCCAGGACTCGCCACCGTCTTCGGTCCGAAATACGCCTCTTTCGGGATTATTACCGAAAAGATCCCCCATGGCAGCCACGTAAACCCGGTTTTCATCGACGGGGTCCACGATCACTTTGCCAATACTGCCGACATCTTCAAGACCGGCACTATTCCAGCTCATCCCACCATTGGTTGACTTGTAAACGCCGAGTCCGTCATAAGCGAGAGATCCGCCTCCGGCATTGGCTTCCCCCGTTCCTACATAAAGCACACTTTTGTTGGATGGGGCCTGGGCCATATCTCCGATCGAAAGATTCGGAACGTCATCGAAAATCGGACGCCAGTTCACTCCGGTGTCTTCGGATTTGAAGATCCCCCCGGATGCCGTAGCCGCAAAAATGACGTTTTGATCATCCGGAAACATCTCAATGTCGGTGATTCGGCCTCCTACGTTGGTGGGGCCTGCTAATTCCCATCGTTGATTGTTCGGAGCAGACCGAAGTCGCACCTTGTTACGTTGTTTTGCCTGTCGAAAATGCCAGGCTTTGAGGAAAGCTCTTTTGTCTATTTGCCCCGAGGGGTAGGCGCGCTGTCGGAAAAACCAATCGGTCGGTAACAACTTTTCTTCCGCAGTTTCGATGGAATCTTCAGGCAACTGCTGCCGGAATGCATCGAATATCATTATGGTTGCTGTAAGTGCCGAAAAGGTGAGCAAGAATAACACCAATCGGCTTCTTTTTCTAGTTCTTTGCATGGGATTAGAATTTGAACGCTTAAAAGTACAAAGTTATACGCGTTTGGACATCAAAATCCTGCTCCCGGCTTCAAAGCCAGCGCCTTCATAAAGACGAATTGCCCGGTCATTGTGCTTTTCCACTTCCAAGTGTATTGCCTTTACGCCGAGACCCCTGGCTTCGGAAAATACGTAGTCCATGGCCAATTTCCCGATTCCCATTCCGCGATAGCTGTCGATGAGGAAAATTTCGTCAATGAAGGCATCTCTCCCGCCGTACTCGAAGCTATAGCCAAAAGCCAGGATGATGTAGCCAACTATTTTTTTCTCAATTAATAGTAGCCAACACCGTCCCAATCCCGGATTGTCGATGAAATACTGCAGATTTCGCCTACTTTTTGCTTCTTCAATAGGATAGCCATCAATTTCGTAGAAGGTTCGCATCATACTTACCATACTTGTAATATCTTCCGGGCCTGCCAATTTAAAATCAGGTTTCATCAATGCTTCTGTTTTAGTAAAATAACAATGGATTCTTCAGCCCAGCAAGGAAACTTCAAACAACTTCACTTTAACTCTTTTCCAAATAGCTCCTAGTCCCGAAACTTTTAACTTTGGCCCTGGGTTGGACATTTAACAAAAGAAATGAAATGAAAAGAAACGTCGCCATCTACCTTTTTGAAGAAGCGGAAGTGCTGGACTTCAGCGGCCCCTTCGAAGTATTTGCCTCCGCCCGAAACAGCAATGGAGAAAAGGCTTTCAATACCTTTCTGGTTTCTCGTTCCGGGACCGAAATTTCGGCCCGAGGTGGTTTTCAGGTAGTTCCCAATTTTAGCATTGGCAATTGTCCCAAACCGGATTTGCTCCTGGTTCCGGGAGGCATGGGAGCTCGAGCAGAGATGTTCAATAAAATTGCCCTGGAGTGGATTGCTTCGACAGCAAGAGACTGCGAATTGCTTTTGTCGGTCTGCACCGGTGCTCTGATCCTAGCCAGAACGGGGTTACTGGAAGGACTGGAAGCGACTACCTACCACACTGCTTTTGATATTTTGCAGGAGATGTCGCCTACAGCTACATTAAAACCCGGTCAACGCTACGTAGATAATGGGGCAGTCGTTTTATCGGCCGGCGTATCAGCGGGGATTGATATGTCTTTATATGTAGTGAGTAGGTTGTTGGGTAGAGAGCAGGCCATTCAGACTGCCAGGTACATGGAATACGATCACAATTGGGAATTATGATCAAGCAAGAAGAGTTGCGGATAAACATCGATCGATTGGTCGGAAGCCTACGACAATTGGGCGACATTGGGGCATTAGCCGGAGGAGGGGTTTGCCGACTGGCCCTGACCGATGAGGATAAGGCTGGTCGGGATTTGCTGTCCACTTGGATGAGAGAATTGGACCTTGACATTAAGACCGATGAACTGGGCAATATGGTGGGGATTCGAAAGGGGCGACAATCCGTACCGCCCGTCCTGATCGGATCTCATTTGGATACCGTTGGTACGGGCGGATTATACGATGGTAGTCTGGGTGTTTTGGCCGGTTTGGAGATCATGCGGATATTGGATGAATTTCAGATAGCAACAGAGCGACCCTTGGCAATTGCCAACTTTACCAATGAAGAAGGAGTACGTTTCACGCCGGATATGATGGGCAGTCTGGCATTCAGTGGCATCGTTGCAGCCTCTGAAATGTTATCGGCAAAGACCGTGGATGGATCGGGCAAAACAGTAGGAGAGGAGCTGACGCGAATCGGGTATGCTGGGGCGATCCCATGCGGAACCTTTGAGGTCGATTCCTTCCTGGAACTCCACATCGAACAGGGGCCTCTGTTGGAGGAGGAAGGTGTCGATATTGGAGCGGTCAGTATGGTCCAGGGCATCTACTGGACAGAATACCAATTTACAGGCAGTTCTAATCACGCCGGTACAACTCCATTGCATTTAAGGCGAGATGCCGGCCTGGTGGCGGCTGCTACCGCGACTTTCGTCCGCCAGTTGGCTTTGAAAATGGGAGGAGACCAGGTAGGTACGGTTGGCCTCATCGAACTGTTTCCGAACCTCATCAATGTAATGGCAGAGCGAGCCCGAATAATCGTTGATTTAAGGAATACGGATGCGCAAGCGCTAGCGCAAGCACAGCAGTTGTTAGAAGCCGAAATCGAACTTCTGGCAGCAGCCGAAAAGATAGCTTTTGAAAAGACCGAATTGGTTCGTTTTCCACCCGTTCAGTTTGACCGGGAAATCGTGGCGGTTATCGAAAAAGTGTCTGAGGATCTAGGATATTCTCATAAAAAGATGCCCAGTGGGGCTGGGCACGATGCTCAGATGTTAGCCCCTATCTGCCCGACTGCTATGATCTTTGTTCCCAGTGTTGGCGGCATTAGCCACAATATTGAGGAATTTACCAAGCGGTCGGACATTGAGAAAGGAGCGAATGTACTCTTGCAAGCAGCACTGCGATTGCTCAACCGACCTCTGGATTAACGCTCATGCCATTGTCGCAATAGACGGTAATGGCCTTCAGTAGAAAATCGGCGAGGCCTTCGCGGTATTGATCGTAGTAGGCGCGAAAACGCTCATCTTCGGTATACATTTGGCCCAGGCAACGATATCTCTCTTCACTGACTTGATAGTACTGATTCAATACCTCGTGGTGGTCGGCGACAGCTTGTTGAACCCTTACATCGTGCGGTGCTTGATCCATCAGGTCGGCCAACCTTCGATTGACGGCTTCTCCTTGTGCTTTCAATGCTTTGAAGCCGTCTTTGCCCAGGCTGCGCAGTTTATGCTCGGTTTCAAGCAGAGACTTTTCTCCCCACCTCTGTACTACCTCGTTTCGCATATCCTCGACTTTATCCTGGTCAAATCCTTCATAAAGTTCGCGATCGGTCATCATGTCGTGTTGATTTTTTAATTGATGAATGGTTTTTTGAATCGTTGTCAGCAAACGCTCAATCCTACCGGCACGTTTTTTCAATTGGTCTTGATGAAATTGCAAAGCAGTGAGCAAGTCGAAATCGGGATTTTCGAAGATTTCCCGAATCTCTTTTAGCGGAAAATCCAATTCTTTATAGAAGAGAATCTGCTGTAGTTTCAAAAGCTCTTCCCGACCGTAATATCGATAACGGCTTTCTGATCTTTCGGCTGGTTTCAACAATCCGATACGGTCGTAGTGATGTAGCGTACGGATACTGACTCCAGCCAGTTGCGACAACTGTTTCACCGAATATTTAGTCATGACTTCATTTTCAATGTTGAGACAAAGATAGGGTATGACGTAAGGGGAGAGTCAAGCGCGAAGCGGAAAAAATTGAAGATAATGTTTAATTTCAGGCATGGACCTAAAATTGATTGCTCTGATTTTAATGGCGGCGTTTTACATTTATGCCGGTGTCAGCCATTTTCGGATTCCAAAGTTTTTCATTCGCATCACTCCACCTTGGGTGCCCAATCCGGAGCTGGTCAATAAGATCGTGGGGGTTGTAGAGATTGTGCTCGGAGTACTTTTATTGATTCCCGTCACAACAAAATCTGCCGCCTGGGGTGTTATCATTCTATTGATTGTCGTTTTCCCAGCAAATGTCTACCACTTTCAAAAGTCTTTGAAAAAGAAGAAATACGTGTGGCAGACTTTGGTTCGACTGCCCATTCAATTGCTTTTGCTTTGGTGGGCCTGGAGTTACACCTAAAAGCTATCATGAAACTCAAATTCAGGTTTTCGGTCAAGGTAGTAGTGCTGTTCCTCTTCGGGAGCTTATGCATCTGCCAGGTGTATGGCCAGCGAAAGATGATAGACAGTCTCCTCCTCGAACTGCCTTCCATGTCCAACGATTCCAATCGAGTGCTGGTGTTGACCAGACTCAGTAGAAGTTTTTTGTATACCCATCCCGATAGCTCTCTCCAGTTTGCAAGGCAGGCATTTCAATTGACGAATAGATTGAACTATACCAAAGGGAAGCTGGAAGCACTACAAGCCATTGGCTATTATCATCGCAACCGGGGAAATCTGGATTCCGCGATTACCTATTTTGAAAGAACAATGGCCTTGGCTACTGAATCCAAGGAACGTACTATGGAGGCATACGCTCTCTCGAGCATTGCCAATGTTTACAACCAGAGGGGGGATTTCGAACAAGCCCGAATCCATTACCGACAAGGAATTAAACTGCTAATGGCTGAAAAAGATACCCTTGAGGTAGCGAAAATGAATGCCAACCTGGCGACGACCTACCTCAGTCAAGGTCATGCCAGCAAGGCGAAAGAATATTTCTTGCATAGTTTAGAGTTTTTCCTGGCTAAGGGAGATCAGGGGAGTGCCGCAGTGCTCTACGGAATGATGGTGCCGATTTTCGTCGATGCCGGGAAAAGCGATACGGTCTTCATGTACATCGATGAAATGCTGGAGATCTACCAGCGCTCGAACAACCTGAAAGGTCTGTCCAATGCTTATCTGGACAAAGGAAAAATGTATAGCCATTTGTCCGCATCGGATTCTTCCCAATATTATCATGCCCAAAGTATTGCGTTGAAAGAACAGATCAATGATTCGCTTGGATTGGCAGCTGCCTATTCCAGTTTGGGAGAACTCTTTCAAAAACAAGGAGATTTCGAGCAAGCATTGGTCCACTTCATTCACTCGATCCAGATCAACGAACGAAAAGGGAATAAACTGGGGACATCGGTTGTAAACCGACTGATCGGCCGTACCTATCGGGAGGAAGGGGATCGATCCGAGGCCTTGAAATATTTTGAACGGTCGCTGTCCTTGGCCGAAGCCATTCAAAGTGAACGAGAAATTGCGGAATCCAGTATGGAGATGGGCCATACCCATCTTTTAAATGAAGATTTGCAGTTGGCCGCAATCAATCTGGAGCGAGCGCTGAACATTTTTCAAGAACTCAATTTTTTACCGGGATTGGCAAACGTTAACCTGTATCTTGGCCGGATGGCGGACAAGAAAGGGCGGTGGATAGAGGCGGCCGACCATTTTAGCGTCAGTTTGGAGCACGCCGAAGTGTTGGAAGACAATAATCTTAAAACCAATATTTTACTGTCTCTTGGTAAGTTGAAAGCCAAACAGTCTGACTTTGACGAAGCCATCACCTATTTTCAGGATGCCGAAGCACTGGCTTATGAAACCGAAGATCTTCCTTTACTAAAATCCATTTACTTCAATATTGGAGAGACGTACGAACACTTGAGTCAATATCGGGCTGCCAATCGGTATTTTCATCAGTACCTGGAAATCAGGGACACTTTATACCAGGGGGATCGAGATGATCAGCTGGCGGCGATCCGGGCCCAATTTGAGGCCAAGCAAAGAGAGTCGGAAATGATCCAAAAATTGGAAGCAGACGCCATTCGGAATGCCTATCGGGCCAAACAGCAAATTATTTGGTTGATCTTCGGTGGTTTGACCATCATTTTGGGACTAACGGTGTTTTTATTTTGGAACCGAAATAAGCAAAAAAGGGAATTGCAAACCCAGCAGTTATTCCTAGAACAAGAAAAGACAGCTCGGGAGAAGGAACGGGCCGAACAACTGATTCGGGTCGATCAGTTGAAGGATCAGTTCCTCGCAAATACTTCCCACGAATTACGCACCCCATTACATGGCATCATCGGCTTGTCGGAGTCACTATACGAGGAAATGGAAGACGATCATCATCGAACCAATCTATCCATGGTCATTGCTTCTGCCAAGCGTTTGACGAGTTTGGTCGACGATCTGCTGGACTTCTCTAAGATCAAGAATCGGGACATGGAGCTGGATTTGAAGGCCGTTGGTGTTAAATCGGTCGTTGACGTGGTCTTGCAAACCTGTTATCCGCTGATCGGTGAAAAAGACCTCGTTTTGCTGAATGAGATCCCACGCAACCTTCCGCTAGTTCTGGCGGATGAGAACAGATTGCAACAGGTTTTTTACAACCTCATTGGCAATGCCATTAAATTTACGGAAACGGGTTCCATTGCAGTACATGCCCAAAAACGAGAAGATACGATCGAAGTCCTGGTAGAAGATACCGGTGTTGGCATTCCCTTCGACAAGCAACAGACGATTTTTGAAGAATTTGAACAGGCCGACGGTTCCGAATCAAGGGAATATGCTGGGACCGGGTTGGGTTTGAGCATCAGTAAACGAATCATCGAACTGCACGGTGGAACGATGTGGCTGGAGTCAGAACAGGGTTTGGGTTCCTCTTTTTTCTTTACCCTCAAGATGGCCGACAACTCGACGGAGGTTCCGGTTTACGAAGATGATATTGCTGTCAATATCGACCTGACCGAGTCCAAACTCCCTCAGCCAATGGTCGCTCCCGTCGACAGAGAAGTCACCGATGCCATTGCCCATATCCTGATTGTCGACGACGAACCGATCAACCAGGAGGTACTGAAGAACCATCTTTCCAAAGAAAATTACCACATCACGGCGGCCATGAACGGGGCACAAGCTTTGGAACTCCTCGAATCCGGACTTTCTTTCGATCTGGTGATCCTGGATGTGATGATGCCGAGAATGTCGGGCTATGAGGTTTGTGAAAGAATCCGTTTGGAACATCCGCCAAGTGAATTGCCCGTCATCATGGTCACGGCTAAAGACCGCGCCATGGATATGGTACAGGGATTAAATACCGGAGCAAATGATTACATCACCAAGCCCTTCTCCCGGGAAGAATTCCTGGCCCGGGTAAAAACACACCTCAATCTGCAACGGATCTATTCGGCAACGGAGCGCTTTGTACCGCATGAGTTCATTCGGTCGCTAGGTCGCGAATCCATCACCGACGTACAATTGGGGGATCAAATCGAAAAGGAGGTGACCGTCCTGTTTTCCGATATCCGGGATTATACAAGTCTCTCCGAAGAAATGTCGCCGGAAGAGAACTTTGCCTTCGTAAAGAGCTACATGGGACGTATGGGCCCCATCATTAAAGACCACAGTGGTTTCGTCAATCAATATCTGGGTGATGGCATCATGGCGCTTTTCCTGAAAAGCCCGGAAGACGCTTTGCACTCCGCCATTGAAATGCACGAAGAGGTAGCAGCCTACAATCAATATCGGTCGCAAAGAGGGCGTCAGGCGATTCGCGTAGGCGTGGGACTCCATACGGGTTCGCTCATTATGGGCATCATTGGAGATGCGGAGAGAAGTGATGCCGCAACCATTTCAGATTCCGTCAATACCGCCGCTCGTTTGGAAGGACTCACAAAACATTTTCAATCTTCTATTCTCTTTAGTGATGCCTGTTTGATGCAGCTTTCGGACCCTACTAAATTCCGATACCGGTTCCTGGGCAAAATCCTGCCCAAAGGAAAGAGCCAATCCTTGAAAATTTTTGAATGTTTGGATGGTGATCCCGTTGAAGTCATTCGAATGAAAGAACCCATTTTGCAAGCTTTCGATGATGCTTTGCAGTTCTATTTAGCCCGTGATTTTGTGACAGCAGCAAATCTTTTCGAAAAGGTCTTAATCCAATTCCCATGGGATAAACCAAGCCAACTCTATTTGGCGAAAGCTCAAAAATTTATAGAGAAAGGAGTACCAGAAAATTGGGCCGGAATCGAAACTTTTCGTTAACCCCTGTATTCCCATTCCCAGACCTCTCCATCTTCCCGGTCCAAGACCGTTCCGAGTAATTCGAACTGATTCTTACGCAGGATTTTTGTAGAGAAATTCTCTTCCGGCAACGTTCGTGCGGTGATGGTGATTTCAGGATCAGCTTCTAGGGCGATCTGCACTAAATTGCGGCAAATCCTGGTGCCAATGCCCTGGTTGCGGAACGCCGGGAAAGTTTGGTAGGCCAATTCGACCACCCCGTCTACCGGGCCTCCTTTGAATCCGGCGGAGCCTACGAGGTCCCGGTCGAGCTGTGCGTAGTATCCGATCCAGGGCGGTTCAAAACCGATCTGTTTGTAATATTCAATGGTCATTTGCAGGCTCTCCCGACAATCGGGATGCTCGACGAAGGCCGCGTTTTCCTCCGTGGTTTGGTAAATGGGTAATAGTTTAATCATTTGGGGTTTTTAATGTGAGAAATTGGGTCGGCTCAAAAAAAAATTATTTTTTAAAAAATGGACGTGACAGGCAAAAGTAGGACGTTTTTGGGTGAATACGTGACATAGTTTCAAGAAAAATAAGCGCAAAAGTGGTTTCATAACCATAATACCCTTACTTTTGTGACGTATTCGAGCAAATTTATGATTAATTATTCATTCATCGATTCGCTCTTTTTCTGATTTTAAATTTTTTTTAATGAACATTTTTGTAGCGAAATTAAATTTCGACACCCAGGAACATGACCTCCGTGAGGCTTTTGAAGAATTCGGAGCTGTTGATTCCGTAAAAATCATTGTGGATAAGTTCACAGGAAGATCCAAAGGCTTTGGCTTCGTTGAAATGCCTAATGAGGATGAAGCTCTAGCAGCAATTGCCGATTTAAACGACACTGAATTTGACGGAAGAAACATCGTAGTTAAGAAAGCTGAGCCTAGAGAGAATCGCGGTGGCGGCGGTAGAAGAGGCGGTGGCGGCTACGGCGGTGGCGGCGGCTACGGCGGCGGTGGCGGCGGTTACAATCGCAACCGTTATTAATTGTTGATATCAATTATTAACATCATAATAGATGCGGCTTTGAGCGTAATGCTCAAAGCCGTTTCTCTTTTTGGGCTCTTATTTTCCTTCCTCTTTTCCAAAAGTTTTCTTCTCCTAGTTCCTACATCATTGCAAAAAAGATGGCAGTTATCTGAAGTTTTATTGCCAACATTTATGCAATTCTCTGCATTGCTGCATCTGGTATAAGTGCAGTGCAGATCTTCCTGCCTGGTCTTAAAACCAATATTATCGTAAACCAAATCTTATTAGCAATGAAAAACAGAATGTTTTTGCTGGCTCCCATCATCGCGTGTAGTGTGGTTACTTGGTACTTGCTCCCTACATCCCATTGCGAAATACCTCCACCCGATTCCAAGGGCTGTGTCTTCAAAACCGTCTTCGGAGAAGATCCGCTCGATACCGCTTTGTTACATTTTCCTTCGGCAAATGTAACCCGGTCAATCGACCGCGGGTTGAGTTGGCTTAAAACCGCACAACAACAGAATGGCGGTTGGGGAGCGGGATTGCACAGTCGGCAGGATGTCAGGGATCCACATGCCGTTGCTACCGATCCCGCAACGACGGCCACGGTGGCCATGGCTCTCTTGCGCACCGGGACTACCCTGAAAAACGGCCCCTTTAAAAAAGAATTAAAGACGGCCACCGAATACCTGCTCAAAACAGTCGAGAAGACTCAACCCAACGGTAGTAATATTGCTAGGGCTGGTCGCACGCAGATTCAAAGTAAACTAGGACAAAATATAGATCTCATTCTGACAACTCAGTTTTTCTCCAATCTACTTTCTTCCTTGGATGAACAGGATCCCTACCGGGAGCGTGTTTTCAATAACCTCAACAAGTGTGTCGACAATATCCAGCAGGTCCAAAACGAAAACGGCAGCATTCAAGGTGCCGGTTGGGCCGGAGTTCTACAGTCTGCTTTGGCTAATAGTGCTTTGGAAGCAGCACAAGCCAGGGGCGCCTCGGTCAATTCCGAACAATTGGAAAGATCGAGAGCATACCAAAAGAGCAACTACGATGTGGAATCTGAAGATGTAAAAACGACGGATGGAGCGGGCATCGTTCTTTACTCGGTCTCCGGTTCCACCCGCGCCAGTGCAATGGAAGCCGGCAAAGCCCGAGCAACTCTACAAGAAGCCAAGGTCAGCGGACGGTTGAAAAAAGAAGATGATATGAGTGTAGAAAATCTGATGAAATCCGGTATGGACAAAGATGAAGCCCTACGGTCTTACTCTTCCTACCAAGTTTATGAGTCGGCTAAAATCAAAGCACAAG